>CAXBHV010000710.1:0-4587 GCA_963974855.1 uncultured Rhodopirellula sp.
CCTGGGATTGGAGTTCGCAATGTCCAGCGGATATTGAGTATTCGGCGGCACAAGAACCTTCGCACAGCGGACTTGCGAAAGTTGCGAGTCGCTTGGAATCGAGCCAAAGTGTTTGTGTTGACCGCCGATCACAATCCAGGCGTTGCCAATCTCGACAAGCTGAACCTTGGAAAACAAGTCGCACCGAAATCGCAACAGTTGATGTTGTTTGATGCAGCAAGCTCGGCGATAACGGGTGAGGTGTAGTCGCGTGATGACTTATTTCGTGAATGTCGAAACGTTTTCGCAGTGGCGTGGTGGGTGGTATTAAACCAGCGGAGGTCCACTTCGCCAGTCATGCGGACCAGCCTTCATTGTTTGATGTTGCCCCCGCCTCGGAATCGAGCAAGGTCGTCCCCACGGTGCCGCCCGCGTTTCTGGAAATCGCCAAGCACGTTGCCTGTCATCGGGGCGCAGGCCGATGGGAGTTGCTGTACCGCACGCTATGGCGATTGACGCATGGCGAGCGGCATTTGTTTGAAATTTCGACCGATGACGATGTGTATGCGCTGAATCAGATGAAGAAAGCGGTCACTCGCGACGTGCATAAGATGAAAGCGTTTGTGCGGTTTCGCAAAGTCGTGGCGGAATCGGAGACTGAGGATGCGGAACAGGAAATTTACATCGCATGGCATCGGCCAGAGCACCGCATTGTCACGTTGGCGGCGCCGTTTTTCTCGCGGCGGTTCAAGGCAATGAATTGGACGATCTTGACGCCCGACGAATCGGTTTCGTGGGATCAACGTGAATTGCGATATGGTCCCGGCGTTCCTGTCAGCGAGGCACCCGACGCGGACTCGCTCGAGGATCTTTGGAAAACTTATTACGCATCGATCTTCAATCCTGCACGCGTCAAAGTCGCGATGATGAAACGCGAGATGCCGATGCGGCATTGGCCGACGCTTCCTGAAACTGAATTGATTCCCGAATTGCTTCAGCAAGCACCCACTCGGGTGGCCGAGATGATTGCCAAGAACGAAGGGTTCGCTGAAACGGCGACGCACTATATGCCCAGCGACACATCGTTGGATTCGCTGAAATTGGCTGCGACACACTGCCGTGCTTGTGATCTACATCAATGTGCAACGCAGATGGTGTTCGGCGAAGGTCCGTCGTCGGCGAGAATTGTCATCGTCGGAGAACAACCAGGCGACCGCGAAGACATCGCGGGACGCCCCTTTGTCGGTCCCGCCGGTCAATTGCTTGACGATGCCTTGCAAACTTTGAGGATCGACCGCGATCACGTTTACATTACGAACGTGGTCAAACATTTTAAATTCACCGAGCGTGGTAAACAGCGTTTGCACAAGAAGCCAAACTCGCGAGAAATCTTTGCCTGTCGGCCTTGGTTGGAAGCGGAGATTGCGACGATTCGTCCTGAGACGATTGTGTGCCTTGGCGCGACGCCGGCGTCCGCGTTATTCGGGCGTGATTTTCGAGTCACCAAGCAACGAGGCGAAGTGATCGCAACGGATTGGTGCAAGCGTACGATCGCAACATGGCACCCCGCTGCGATTCTGCGGATGCCCGACCTTGATCGGCGTGCACAGATGCAGCAGCAATTCGTTGCCGATCTGGCTTTGGCACTCGATCAATAAACAGGAATACAGGTTGATTTTTTGAGCCGTGACGCGTGAGCGGCCGGGGCTCACGCATTACCCAGGGCCTTGGAAGAGCGTCTGGCAAAAAAAATCACAACCCGCCGCGTAAGCGAAGGACTACTAGTTGATCACATCCGTTAAACGAAATTTTCGGAACGAAATATGCCTGCGTACTTTGTTATGCACACCGTTGCGCGGATACGACCAACGAGAACAACATGAATGAATTATTAGAAACCACACCGAGAGGGCTGTATTGTGCGGCGGGCGATTTCCATATCGATCCGCACCAAGCGGTCGATCGCGCCGTGGTGACGCATGCGCACACCGATCATGCTCGCTGGGGTTGTCGTCGTTATTTGGCGGCTGAGCGGAGCGAGCATCTGTTGCGGATGCGAATGAACGATGATGCCGAGTTTCAATTTTTGCCTTATGGTGAATCGATCAAGATCCGAGGCGTGGACGTCAGCTTTCACCCGGCCGGTCACATGCTCGGTTCAGCCCAAGTGCGGCTGGAGTACCGAGGTAAGGTGGCCGTCGTGACGGGCGATTACAAGTTGGGGACCGATCCGACCTGCGAACCTTGGCAACCGGTCCGATGCGATCTGTTGGTGACCGAGTCGACGTTTGGTTTGCCCGTCTATCGCTGGGATCCCGAACAAACGACGACCGATTCGATCAACCAGTGGTGGCGTGACACTCGTGACGAAGGCCGATGTTGTGTGTTGTATGGCTATGCGGTCGGAAAGAGCCAGCGATTGATTGCAGGATTGGATCCGACCATCGGGCCAGTTTATACGCATGGGACGGTCGAAAAAGGAACCGAGGCGTATCGCCAGACCGGTGTCACGCTGCCACCAACCACCTACGTCGGCTCGGTCGAGGGAAAACATGATTACAGCGGAGCGATGGTTGTGGCAGTACCGAGTGCTCATGGGACACCGTGGATGCGTCGCTTCGGTCGCATTCGCACTGCGATGGCGAGCGGATGGATGGCAGTACGCGGAGCCCGGCGGCGGAGATCGGTCGATCGTGGGTTTGTCGTCAGCGACCATGTCGATTGGCCATCGCTGTTGCAGGCGGTTGAGTTGTGCGATCCCGAGATGGTTTGGGTGACGCATGGCTATACCGCGGCAGTGGCTCGCTACTTGCAAGAGAACGGTCGAGACGCACGCGTGATCGATTCACGAGGTCGCGGTGAATCTGACGAGGATGCTTCGGCGGCCGAAGTTGACGAAGGATCGGCGCCTGATGTCGACCAGGGAGACGTGTCATGATTCGTTTCGCAGCGTTGTTTACCGCCTTGGATTCGACGACCAAGACCAACGAGAAAATCGCCGTGATGGCGGACTATTTTGCGGACGCGACCGCTGCCGATGCGGCTTGGGCGACGTATTTTTTATCCGGCAACAAGCCGCGACAATTGGTGCCGACCAAACTGCTGCGTTTGTGGGCATCCGAAGAAGCGAACATCCCGTTGTGGTTGTTCGAAGAATCGTATCATGCGGTGGGCGATTTGGCGGAATCCCTCGCCCTCGTCGTGCCGCCAGGCGAATTGGTGGATGATTTGTCGCTCGCCGATTGGATGGAAACTCGGTTGTTGCCTCTGCGCTCGATGGACGAAACGAAACAACG
The DNA here is from genome assembly GCA_963974855.1 of uncultured Rhodopirellula sp. Taxonomy (GTDB): domain Bacteria; phylum Planctomycetota; class Planctomycetia; order Pirellulales; family Pirellulaceae; genus Novipirellula. The sequence goes on from CAXBHV010000710.1 coordinate 3,276, forward strand.
TGAAGCGATTACGAAGATTTGGCGTGAATCGACGCCGAGTATGCGGTTTGTGATCATGAAGTTGGTCACCGGAGCGTTTCGAGTCGGGGTGAGCAAACGGTTGGTGACACGGGCGATCGCGATGCAATCAGGAATTTCTGCGGATGTCGTTTCGCATCGCTTGATGGGCAATTGGAAACCGACCGCGGCGTTCTTTCGAAAGTTGGTCGATCCTGATGTGCAGGACACCGTCGCGAGCCAGCCTTATCCATTCTGTTTGGCTCATCCGATCGATATCCACGAAGGCCCCGAGTCGCTGGGGGATTCGGACGACTACATAGCCGAGTGGAAATGGGACGGCATCCGTGGCCAAGTGATTCGTCGCAGCGATCAGACCTTCATTTGGTCTCGCGGCGAGGAATTGATGGAAAATCGCTGGCCCGAGATCGACGCGGCAGCCGCGCTGATACCCAACGGCACTGTGATCGATGGCGAAATTTTGGCGGCCACGGCGGATGGGGAAGTGTTGCCGTTTGCTCAATTGCAGCGACGGATCGCCAGAAAGACGGTGGGCAAGAAATTGCTCGCAGAGGTGCCGGTCGTGTTCCATGCTTTTGATTTGCTCGAACGCGACGGCATCGACTTACGCGACCGTCCGTTCGCCGAGCGACGCACCACCTTGGATGACTTATTACGAGATATCGAGCATCCGAGTTTACGGGTGACGAAGTTGATCGAGGCACAGTCGTGGGACGATTGGGCCAAAATTCGCGAAGGCAGTCGTGATCAGAATGCCGAAGGATTGATGCTGAAACGCAAGGACGCAAAGTATGATGTCGGCCGTGTGCGAGGGACGTGGTGGAAGTGGAAGGTGCCCCCGTACACGATTGATGCGGTGCTGTTGTATGCACAAAAAGGACATGGGAAACGGGCCAGCTTGTATACGGATTATACGTTTGCGTTATGGGATGGCGGGACGTTGGTGCCGTTTGCAAAGGCCTACAGTGGATTGGATGACAAAGAGATTCGGCAAGTCGATCATTTTGTCCGCCGCAATACGAACGAGTCGTTTGGTCCGGTACGCAGCGTGACGCCGACGTTGGTGATGGAGTTGGCGTTCGAAGGACTGCAGCGATCTCCGCGGCACAAGAGTGGAATCGCGACTCGGTTCCCACGAATTGTCCGCTGGCGTCACGACAAGAAGCCCGAAGATGCGAACCAGTTAAGCGAATTGTTAGCCCTTTTACCAAACTAATTTCCCCGTAGTGAAAGTCGCCCACGGCTTGTTGATTTAATCCAAATGCAAATCGCAACGGTGAGCCGTGGGCCGTAA
>CAXBHV010000711.1:0-4586 GCA_963974855.1 uncultured Rhodopirellula sp.
AAGGGTTTGTGCTAATTTAGCGTAGCGGAAGTCGTCAAGACTTTCGTTCCATGATGCATGCCCCCGAAACTCTTGACGAGTTCCGCTACCCCTAGTCGCGGGCATCTTTATAGACGCTTGCCGAATGCACGTAGTGCTTGGCAGTTTCGATCAACCGCTTGGCTTGCTCGTCGCTGACGTCGGCGATCACCTTGGCGGGAACCCCCACTGCCAATTTGCCCGCAGGAATCACAGTCCCCTCGGTAACGACGGCGCCTGCACCGATGATCGCACCGGCGCCGATCTTGGCTCGACTGAGCACGACGGCGCGAATCCCAATCAAGGCACCGTCTTCGACCACCGCACCATGAACGACCGCTGAATGCCCGACGGTGACGTCGTCACCGATGACGCACGGCGAACCATGGTCGGTGTGTAAAAGCGACAAGTCTTGAATGTTGGTTCGTTTGCCGATTTTGACAAACTCGGTGTCTCCGCGAACGACCGAGCCGAACCAAACACTTGAGGATTCCCCGATTGTCACGTCGCCACAGATCGTAACATTGTCAGCGATAAATGCCGACGCATCGATCTTCTCGGGACGAAATTCGGGATCGATTCGGCGATCTGACATTACGTCCCTGCTTACTTCAAAAATTCGCGTTCGACAAACTTGGTGTCGTGACGACCTTCGAGAAACTCGGGGTGCTGCAAGACCTTGTCGTGGAACGATGCCGTCGTGCAGATGCCTTCGACCTGCATTTCCCGCAGTGCACGCCGCATCGTTGCAATTGCCTCGGCACGTGTGGGTCGATGAACGATCAATTTCCCAATCATCGAATCGTAATAAGGCGGAACGGTGTAGCCCGCAAAGACATGCGAATCAAACCGCACTCCCAATCCGCCAGGTACAAACATCTTGTCGATGCGTCCGGGGTTGGGCTGAAAATTCTTTTCCGGGTCTTCAGCATTGATGCGGCATTCGATCGCCGCGCCTTGGCATCTCACGTCCTCTTGGACAAACGAAAGTTTTTCGCCTGCCGCGACGCGAATCTGTTCCTTGATCAAATCGATCCCGGTGATCATTTCGGTGACGGGATGCTCGACTTGAATCCGTGCGTTGACTTCGATGAAGTAGAAATTGTTATCGGCATCAACGATGAATTCGACCGTTGCCGCATTGGTGTAATCGGCACCTCGAATCATTCGCACTGCGGCTTCACAGATTTCGATTCGCCGATCCGCGGGAAGACTTGGACTCGGTGCCTCTTCGATCAGCTTTTGATGACGACGCTGGACACTACAGTCACGCTCGAACAGATGGCAAACGTTACCGTGCGAATCGGCAATCACTTGGACTTCGACGTGGCGTGGTGAACCGACGTAACGCTCGAGGTAAACACCGCCGTTTCCGAACGCCGCTTCCGCTTCGGTGCGTGCTTGGGAAACCGCAGTTGCCAACGACTGCTCGTTCTCGGCAACTCGCATCCCTTTACCGCCACCGCCAGCAGTCGCTTTGATCAAAACAGGAAAGCCAATTTTCTTAGCGACTTCGATCGCTTCGGCGTTGTCGTTGATCAACCCGTCACTGCCGGGCACGACAGGAACGTTATTGGCGATTGCCATCGCACGAGCGGTATTTTTGTCGCCCAACTTTTCCATCGCCTGCGGGCTGGGACCGATAAACTCGAACCCACTGGACCGGCAGACTTCGTTGAAGTGAGCGTTTTCCGCCAGGAAACCGTAACCCGGGTGAATCGCGTCCACTCCGGCCACTTCGGCTGCCGCGATGATTTGGTCGATTTTCAAATAGCTGTCGCTACTGCGTGGCTTGCCAACGCAATAGGCTTCGTCGGCTAATTTGACGTGCATCGAGTCGGCATCGGCTTGGCTGTACACCGCCACCGAACCGATACCCATTTCACGACAGGCACGGATGACGCGCAGCGCAATCTCGCCACGATTGGCAATCAGGATCTTTTTAATCACAGAGTCGTCTACGTTTTATGCGTTCGGATCGATACGAAACATCGGCTTGCCGAAGTCAACCGGTTGCTGGTCACTCGCCAGAACTTCGACAACGACACCGCTGCATTCTGCAGGAATCTCGTTGAAGACCTTCATGGCTTCGACAATACAGACAATCGTGTCTTCGGTCACGCGTTGTCCAACTTTGACAAACGGTTCGGACTCAGGATTTGCACGGCAATAAAACGTGCCGATCATCGGAGCATCGATCGTGATAGTGTTTGCGTGGGCCGACGGTGCAGCCGGAGCCGCAGGGGAGCCTGCCGCCGCCGCCGCGGGTGCAGCTGCCGCCGGTGCCGGCATATAAACTGGCGCGGCTGAGCCACGATTCAGCTTGATTTTCTCATCGCCTTGCTGGAGATCGACCTCCGACAATTCGTGTTCTTCCATCAACTCTACGATCATGCGAAGTCGATCGATATCGAAAATATCGGAACTTTGCTTTCCGCCTTTACTCATACTTGACTCACCGTCAGAAAGATTGACGTTCATGTTAATTTTGGGATGCGGAAGTTTTACAGCACCAAGCGACAATCATCGAGACCCTTAGGTAGGGTAGTGAGCACTTCGCAACCAGTTTTGGTCACCAGTACATCATCTTCGATGCGAATGCCAAAATCGTTAGCGATATACACCCCGGGTTCGACGGTCACTATCATACCCTCGGCCAGTACATCTTCACAATTCGACGACATCCGTGGAGATTCGTGGATTTGCAGCCCAATTCCGTGCCCCAAACCGTGGTTAAACTTGTTTCCGAGGCCGGCTTTATCGATCTCGCCACGGGCGATTCGGTCGATTTCTTTTCCCTCCACCCCCGGTTTAATGGCAGCGATCGCCGCTAATTGGCCCGCGAGAACCGCCTCGTATGCACGCTGGAATTCACTCGAAACTTTGCCAATCGACAGCGTCCGCGTGATGTCGCTGGCGTATCCGAGATACTTGGCCCCCCAATCGATCAGCACGACCCCCGTGGTGGGCATGAAAACTTCGCCAGGATGGTAATGAGGCAAGGCCGCTGCGGCATTGAATCCGACAATCGGCTTAAAACTTGCCGATTCGGCTCCTAAAAATCTCATTTTCGCTTCTAATTCGTGAGCAATCGCCCGCTCGGTCCACTTTGGCGACAACATCGGAAGCAGCGATTGAAAACTACGTTGGGCGATCGAGACGGCGCCACGTGTCGTTTCGATCTCGGCTTCGTCTTTGATCATCCGCTGACGCTCGACCACGCCAGTCGTCTCGATCCATGCTATTTCCGGACATTTCTCACCGAGTTGGCGATATTGGCTCAGCGATACCACCGCCGATTCGATTCCAATCCGGCGGTGTCCCGAATCCCCTAACACTTGCTTGACCAAATCGATCATCAATTGGCTCGGCGGACGAATTACCGGCGTCAAATCGGGACATTCACTGGCGAGTTGGATCTCATATCGCCCGTCACTCAGAATTGTCGTTTCGTTCGGCCCGACCAACAAATACGAACTGTCACCGGTGAAACCCGACAGATATCGAACATTGATTTCGTCGGTCACCAACATCGCATCGATCTCGAGCGACGAAAGGGATTGGCGAAACGCGTCAAGTCGTTTGGTCATTTTTCTTAGTCGTGGTGCTTGTGAGATTTGGGGTCATAGTCTTTGTGCTCTTGATTCACGTGCACATGAATCTGGGGATAGTTCGTATAAAGCCATCGCCATCCCGACTCGGTCACCAATGAATTGTCTAAATATAGGGACTCGAGATACGGCAACGACGCGAGTGCTTTCAGCCCATCGTTGTTCACTGCGATGTCGATCAAGTGAACACCGCGAAGCGACTTGATCTCCGCAATGTCGCGAGTGACTTCGTTGCCAAGATTCGGAGATGCAATTCGCAGCTGCCGCAGCTCGGGAATCGACTTCAGCATCAAGATTCCCTTTGCCGTACATTTGGCATGAGGCAAGTTGATATACCACAGCGACTTGCACTGCGCAAGCGTCGCCATGCCAGCATCGGTGATCGGTGAAAATCGCAGCCTAACTTGCTGTAGTTTTGGAAAGCTAGGCAGATTAGCAATGCCGTCGTCGGTAATTTTGCCTTGGTCGACGATCACCGTTTCAAGCTCGGCAAGCCCTTTTAACTGCAGCAGCAGATCGTCGTTGATTTCAAAATCCTCGACATGCAGCGTCGTTTCCTTGCCTTTCTCGAGCCGCTCTTGCATCGCCGCAAAACGTATCTGCGGAGAAACGGGGGCTGGTTCAGCAACTTTGTGGTTGGCATCCGAATAGAACCAGAAGTAACCACCACCGATTGCGACAACAACGATGACTGTCGCAACAATCGCAATTATCTTGCGTCGAGACTTTGATTCGCCAGCCGCTGCGGATGTGCCGTCGTTGTCGTGCGTTTCGCTGCCGACTGACTCGTCAACCGAAGTCGGGCCGTTGGATGTTGTGTCGTTTGAGTCTTTTTCCATGCCAACGATCTTAGCGACGTCAACTGTATTCGAGTAGGTCTATCGATTCAGCAACGGAGAGTCTGAAATAACGGACACAAGCTGGATCAGAGAATTGATTCGCGGACGGTGGACTGGG
>CAXBHV010000712.1:0-4585 GCA_963974855.1 uncultured Rhodopirellula sp.
GATTCCGAGATCTATGAATCGGTCAAAGCGGAACTGAAGGCAGACTATGCGGAAGCCGTTCGAAAAGAAGTCCAGCGAGCCGAGCAGGCTCGAATTCGTGAGCAAATTAAAGAAGAACAAAAAGCGGAACGAGAACTTGAACGCGAAATGAAACGCATCGCCGCAGAACGTAACGCTATCGAGAAAGCTTTGGCGGAGGCCTTAGCTCAAACACATGATGAGCACTCTGCTGAAGTCGAAGAATTGCGGCGTCGATTGCAGGAAGCAGAGGCGAACGGACAACGTGCAATGTCGATGGCACAACAAACAAAGTCGGGGCATGTGTACGTGATCAGCAACATCGGAAGCTTCGGTGACCAGGTTTTCAAGATCGGAATGTCTCGCCGGTTGGACCCGATGGACCGCATTAGAGAACTCGGCGACGCATCGGTTCCGTTCCCCTTCGATGTCCACATGATGCTAGAAAGTTCGAATGCACCGGCGCTGGAAGCAGCACTTCACCGAGCATTCCACAATCGCCGGGTGAACGGAGTGAATCTCCGCAAAGAGTTTTTCCGCGTGACAATTCAAGAGATCGTTGATCTCGTCGAAGGCCTTCAAGACGACGAGCAACATACGATTCCCTTCACCGCCGGCCCATTCTCTCTCGAACCCGAGGCAGAGCAATATCACGCGTCGTTAGAGATGACCGATGAAGACAGAGAAATGATCGATTCCACCTATGAGTCAGAAGCAAATACCGCCAACGCATGAAAAGGCCCAAACGCTTTTCCGTCCTCCAAAAAAGAGAATGTCACGCGATGCACCGTCGGATCTCGCAAATCACCATTGATTGCAACGCGCGATAAAGATTGACCTGCTTCGAAGAGAACCGAACTTTTTAATTGATTTCTTCGCCATGACCTTTTTGATCGTGCAGCCCGATAGATTACGGGTTGCCGTTACCACCATTTCCCCCAAAGAAACGTTCATTTTCTATGCTAGAGCGCATTGAAGAAATTCAAGGCATTGGCCTGCTCCACGACGCAAACGGCAAACGCTTCAGATTGCAGAAGGCAACCGTGCTTTACGCCGACAATGGTCGGGGGAAATCGACTTTAGCGACCATGCTCCGTTCAGTTGCTACAAGCGATCCTTCGCCGATACTTGAACGAAAGACCATTGATGGAACTCTTCCCCCAAAAGCAACATTGCAATTCTCAAACGGCCACAAAGTCTTTTTTGATGGGACGGCCTGGTCAGAAGCAAGGCCTGAAATCTTAGTCTTTGACGCGGATTTCGTAGAGAAAAATGTTCACTCCGGAGGCGCGGTGAACACAGAACATCGAAAGAACCTGCTTCAATTTGCTCTTGGAGAGAAAGCAGTTGCATTGCGTCAGGCAGAGGAGAGGGCAACGAATGACGCTCGCGATGCCGCCAATGAAGTAAAGACCGCGACTAACGCATTAAGCGGATACCACGCAGGAATGTCTCTCGCTTATTTCGAAAAACTAAGTCGCGTGGATGACGTCGAGAAGGAAATTGACGACTTGGACAAGCGGATTGTAGCCGCACGGAACAGCGTTTCATTGCTAAAGCGTTCTGTTCCGGAGCCTATCCCCATTCCGAGTCTTGAGTTCGCACCTATCTTCGATGTGTTGGAAGCCACAATTGATGATGTGCAGGATGATGCCGAGGCAACAGTCCGAGCACATGTCGCGACGTTTACTAAACCGAGCGTGGAGGCTTGGTTAAGCCAAGGCCAAGACTTTGAACAGGGTGACCTTTGCCCGTATTGCGCTCAGCCAACTTCTACACTTGAGTTGATTAAGGCATACAGGACTCACTTCAATGCGGCCTATGCCAGCCTGAAAGCAAGGGTGTCAGAGCTTGATCGAAATATCACAGAAAGTATGAGTGACGCAATCGTAGAGGATTTTGCGCGACGCGTACTCAGCGTTGGCTCTGATGCTAAAGCATGGAGTGATCAGATTAGCGTTCCAGAGATCCGATTTGAAACAGACGTGGCGAGAGCCAAACTCACCAAGATTCGTGAAGTGTTGTCGGCAATGGTATTGCTGAAGCAGGCGAACCCAACGGTGGCTGTTGGAACAGACAGCGAGTCCAAGAAAATTTACAGACTCGCACAAGAGTTAGTCGACCAAATAAAGGCCTCAAACAAGCAAATTGCCGATGCAAAAACTGCTGTTAGCCAATTTCGACAAGAGCTGGCTGCTGAAGATATCCAACAGCTCGAAAATGAACGGCGAAGGCTCGAACTCTCTAAGTCCAGACATGAGTCAAAGGTAAAATCGCTAATATCTGCCTTAGCCACTGCTCGAACGACATCAGACTCCGCGACCAAGGCCAAAGCTGCTGCCCGTTCTGCGTTGAACGCAGAAATGAAGCAGACGCTTGAAAAATACCAAAAGTCGATTAACGATCTCCTTATCAAGTTCGGGGCTTCGTTTCGAATCGAATCAATGGCCGCAAATTTTCGAGGGGGTGCACCTCGTAGCGAGTACGGCCTCGCCCTTCGTGGCAAGTCACTACCACTCGAAGGAGGTCCACCGTCATTTGGGACTGCATTGAGCGAAGGTGATAAGCGAACACTTGCCTTTGCATTCTTTGTCGCAAGCTCTCTGGCTGACACCAAACTTAATACTCGAATCGTGGTGGTGGACGATCCGATGTGCAGTTTAGATCTCAACCGCAAGCAGCACACTCGCTCTGTTCTAAATCACATTTGCAGCAAGGCACGGCAACTCATAGTCTTCGCCCACGACATTTACTTCGTCCGAGATCTCCGTAAGGCACTCAATCCCAAGGATAAATCTTATTTGGTCGAAGTGTTTGGGCTTCGACCTTCAACCAATGGCTACACAGACTTCGATATCCTAGATGTCGATAAAGAGTGTCAGTCTCCGTACACCCATCATCATGACCTTTTGGTAAATTTCTTAAACAATGGAAATGGCGATTCTCGACAAGTAGCAAAGGCAATAAGGCCTCTGCTTGAAGGCTATCTACACCGGCGATTTCCTGGGTTGATTCCAAGCGATTTAATGTTTGGCCAAGTCGTAGCCTTGATTGCCAAAGCGAAAGTTCCCTCCCCCATCCATTACGCTCAGAGCCTTGTCGATGAATTGAACGAAATCAACACCTACGCAGGTCAGTTTCACCACGACACCAACCCAGGAAATGCAGATTCGGTACAGATCATCACGGGTGAGCTAAACACATTTGCGACCCGGGCACTTACTGTAGTTCATAAGGGCAGTCTATGAGCCACCTTCGATAACGCGATGTATTCCTGCTTGCCGTAATTGGTGAGCCTTGCTTCGGGAAAACCTTTGGGGACGGGGTAGTTTTTCGCGTCATGCCTTCGCACAACCTCTGTCCCCTACGATTCATCCATCCAGCACCCGGGTAGAATTCCCAACCGTCTAAATGCCCCGCAAATATTCCGCGAGACCGCAAAAGCCTCCAGGAGTTGTTCCTGCGATTCATTGTTGTCTGCGAACCGATAATTGCCGAACAGACGTTCCACGATGCTGCTGGAGTGGATCGGGCACGAATGGTTGCTATGGGTGCTGGTCCGAAGATGATTGCCCGCCAATCACGCGAATCGACGCGAATGTTTTTACCCTCTGGCGTTTATTCGCGTCATTCGCGGGCCAACTAGCTTTGGATTTTCTCCGGGCTTCTTCCTGCAGGTTGAGAGGGACGGCTTCGCGGGCGTCCGGCGAAGCTTTCAATTTGCGTGGAAGGCCTAAGAAATAAGAAAGGGCAACCAGGTCTATCCGAACGTGCCTGCCTCCGCGTCAACCTGCGGTTTCTTTCGGGGGCGGGATCGCAGTCGTTGGTGGGTGGCAGCAAACACGGCACCATGTGTCAATTTTCATGGGCGACACCCATTTCCGATATTTTCCACCTCCCATTTTTTAACCCTTTTATTTTCTAACCTTCTCGTCCGATGCCCCAGTTCTCTGCCACCGACACCGTCAGTCTCGTGTAGATCATGCGTCTTTCAACACCGGCTAACCAGGATGGAAAAGAGGTTAAAAAATGTGAGGTTAGAAAATGTAAGACGACAAAAGTTCGCTGTCGCCCCTGCGGGGGCTGATGGTTGTGGGGTGGAATGCGCTCCCACGGCTTACGCCATGGGCTACATGCTGTCGTCCCTGCCGGGACTGATTGATCGGCCCCGGCGGCGAACTCACGTTCAGAGCGGTTGTTTGTCGTTGTGATTGGCGATGATCGTTGATTTTCCCCATCTTCTTGTCTTCATCTTCCTGTCCGCTCTCTTCACAGGGTGTGGTGAGGAAGCGCGGTTGTCGCAGGGTTGGCGGTAGCCCATCGTGGTATCTGTTGAACAATTGCACCGATCGCTGTCGCCCCTACCGGGGCTGATGGTTGTTGGGTGGACTGCGATCCCACGGCTTTCGCCGTGGGCTACATGCTGCCGTCCCTACCGGGACTCATTGTTTGGTGCCGGAGGCACCTTGGGGGATAGCCTTGGACTTTAGTCCAAGGTTTCGGTGACTCGGCAGGCATCCAGTCGCGGAGCGGCGTTTTGCGACGAACGTTCGAAACACAAATCGTC
>CAXBHV010000713.1:0-4584 GCA_963974855.1 uncultured Rhodopirellula sp.
CCACGGCGATATTTGGCCCAGGAACCAAGACGGCCGATGCCGCGTTGGTCTTGATCGAGCAACTCGAAACAAGTTTGCCCAGCGCTAACTCGACTCAGGCTGCTGCGAAACCCGTTTCAGGATAAGCCAGCACCGCAAACTCGATGGGCTTTTAGTGGTTTTGCAGTTGTGCTGGCATTTCTGCCACCTCTCCCCCGACTTCGTCGGTGGAGAGGTGACTGCGGTACAGGCCGGAAGAAAAACTCACCCCTAATATCCAATGGCAACCCCGGAGATTTAGCAGGCCCGAATAAGCCCGGCTTCGGTAGATCAGCCAGTCGGATCGCTTTCGATATGATGGATCGCCCACTGCGAGGCTTCGCGAACTAGGGCGTCTTCGTCCGCTAGCCCGATTTGCAAGGCGGGCAAGGATTCGCGATCACGTTGGTTGCCGAGCACCAGTGCCGCGTTTCGCAATACGCCACGGCGACGTGTCCGCCACAGCGGCGTCTTGCGATAACGCTCGCGAAACCCCGCTTCGTCGAGCGAAAATAGCGTGCGGAGCTCTAGTACATCAAGCGGTGGACGTGCTGGTACCTCGCATTCGTGTTGCCGCATCGGTTTGCGGTTCCACGGACACACCTCTTGGCAAACATCGCATCCAAACGCCCAATCACCTAGCGATTCTCGCAAATCCACGGCGATCTCGTTTCGGCTTTCGATGGTCAAATAGCTGATGCAACGCGTTGCGTCCAACACTCCCGCTTGCGGAAACGCTTTGGTGGGACAGGCATCGAGACAGGCAGTGCAGGTGCCACAGTGCGACGATTCATGGGGCGTGTCGGCGGGGAACTCGACATCCGTCAAAACACAGGCGAGGAAGAAGTAGCTGCCGAGGCGTTTGTTCAGCAGCAGCGTGTTTTTCCCTCGCCATCCCAGCCCAGCCAACTGAGCGATCTCGCGTTCCATGATCGGTGCGGTGTCTACGACGCCGCGTGCAGCAGCGCCGGGAAACGATTCGCGAATCGATTTCACTAGCCGTTTCAGCTTGGGATGGATAACGTCGTGGTAATCGATGCCTTGCCAAGCATAGCGTGCCACGCGACCAACTCCCGGGACAACAGATTGGGGCGGTCCGGCGTCGTAGGGATAGGCCAGCGCGATTACACTGCGACAACCTTCGAGCACCCCGCTTGGATGCTGGTAGGCGTCCAAGCGGTTTGCGATGTAATCCATCTCGCCTGCGTAGCCCGCTTCGATCCAGCGAGCTAACTGCGAAAAACCGTCGGATTGGATCGCCGGAGCGACGCCGACTGCGATAAAACCAAGCTCGGATGCTTGGTTGCGAAACGTCGCCAGGAAATCGGAGGGCGACGTAGCCGGATCCGTTTTACCGCGTTCACTCAACGGGAGCGGTCTCGACGGGTTCAATATCAGCCTTGGCGATATCCACGCCACGCTCGTGGAACAGCAGGATAAAGCCAACCAACACGGCCAAGGCGAACAGTGCAGGCTTCATCCACAACCAATACCACTCAATTGCAGCGAGCTCTGAATGACGAGCGTCTGCCTTTTCTTCTTGCATGACGGCAATTTCGGATTCGCTTGCGTTCGCCTTCGTTGCCTCGTCGATTTGTTTCGTCTTGGCTACCACGACCTCGCTGTATTGGACGGACTCTTTGGTTGTATGTTGACCTTCGACTTGGCCAGCGACTTGAGCGCCGATCATCATGCCTAATCCAAGCGTTAACATGACCAACAATCCTTGTGCTTGAGCACGTACGGATTCGGGAGCCTTCTTGTCGGTATAGATTTGTCCGGTGACAAAGAAAAAGTCGTAACAGATGCCGTGCAGCACGATGCCAAGGATAATCATCCATCGAATTTGATCGGTCGCTCCGAAGGCAAACAGAGTGTAACGCCCTACCCAGGCCAACATGCCAATCGCAAGCATCCATTTAACGCCGAGCCGTTTGAAGAAGAACGGCATGACCAACATGAACACGATCTCAGAAATCTGGCCATACGACATCGTTGTCCCGATCGGCAACTCGGTCAACTCCACTACGCGGCTAGTGATCTGGTAGTAAAACGCCAGCGGAATACAGATCAGCATCGACGATACCAGGAAGACCAAATAAGAACGGTCTTTTAACAGCGCCAACGCATCAAGTCCGAACAGTTGACGGATCGAAACCTTTTCGTCCGAGCGGACCGGCGGGGTATCGGGAAGCAAAAAGCTAAACACGCCCAATGCGATTGCGGCAACGGCGGTCATGTAAAACATGCCCGAATTGGTTTCGTAACCAGTAAACGTCAATGCAAAACCCGCGGCGATCCAACCGATGGTGCCGAGCACCCGAATGCCGGGAAATTCCTTTTCTGGATCCGACATGTTTTTCAGCGCGATCGTATTGGTCAACGCCAGCGTCGGATAATAGGTCAGCATGTAGCCGAGAAAGAAACCCCAGTTGATGACCGACGGCGAAGGCGATTCCCCTTTCATAAACGACACCGCCCCAAACATGATTACGCCCCCGAGCAGATGCAGGATCGCCAGCACTTTTTGAGCCGAGAAGAAGCGATCCGCGATCAATCCGACCAGCAGCGGGGTCAGCAGCCCGGCGATTGGACCGACTGAGTAAGTATTGCCAAAATCAGCCGCCTCGAATCCGATCGTGCTCAGAAAATTGGGGGCGGTGACATACCACGATCCCCAAATAAAGAACTGCAGGAACATCATGACGGAAAGACGGATGCGAACACTAGGAGCCATTGCGAGGGACTTCCGTTTGGAGGGAGTAATGGAGGCAGGTTGGTAGGCGACGTCGATCTAAGGAAGCGATTCGAGAACTTGCTTCGTGGGGATCGGATCCACCGACTCAAGCGGGCTGTCGTCGCGGGCGAAGAACATTAAATGTTGCCAAGGCAGCATGTTATACTCTTTCACGAGCTTGAAGGATCCTCCTCACGGTATTCCAGCAGAGCAATGACACCATTGGGTTTTAATGAACGGTGCATATGCCACAGCATGGACTGCGGATGCGAAAATTCGTGGTACACATCGACCATCAAAATCAGATCGACTTCGCCGATCGGCAGATTAGGGTTGTCGACTTTTCCGAGAATAGGCTCGATGTTTCGCAGTTTGGCTTTGGCACCGCGAACACGAAGTTTCTGTAGCATTTCACGCTGGATGTCGACTGCCAGTACGCGACCAGTTTCGCCCACTTTCTTGGCCATTGGTAGCGTCCAGTAGCCGTTCCCGCATCCCAGGTCACAAACGACCATACCGTCGGTCAATTGCAATTGGACAAACGAATCGGACGCGTTTTCTTCGTCATCGCGGTTGTCACGAATCAGCCACGGTGCGCCTTGGTGCCCCATCGGCTGCGCAACAATGCGGCCCATGTAAGTACGACGCGGCTTTTCGTCCGGGGGGGAAGTCGCAAGGTCAGCGGAATCCGGCGACGTGGGCGGTTCGACCGTGACGGCATTTTGAGCCGACGCGTTCATCGCTGAACACGCGATCAGCCAGACGAAGAAACATCCGGCCCACAAAACCGCTCGCGTTCGATTCGACTCAGTCTTCGTCGCGAGCGACAAGTTCAAACTGAGGCTCGAACGCGTCGTCAAAATCAAAGACGTCATCAAAATCCTCGCGGCGATCGGTTTCACTTTTACGCATCTGTTCGATGCGAATCAGATTGTACACCAATTCACCGAGGTCGCTTGTCGAGCGAATGCCCCAATTTGCTAAAACCATTTTTGCGAGATCGCCATATTGATCAATCGCATAGCGGCGACATGACTCGCAAAGTTGTTGGCCAGTGACGTGATTCGGGTTTTCAGACGCCGTTTCCGATGCCGCTTCTACGTCGACCGCCGACTCGGCGTCCGCCGATTCGTTGTTCTCGTGCGCGTAGTGCAATGACTCGCGAATGAATTGGTACGCTTCGATGCGATAACGTTTATCTTCGTTAAGTAAATCGCGAATCGCTTGAAGAGGAGTCGTCATGTGGGGAACTCTGAGGACGCGTCGAGTAGTTTGACGGGGGCGATCGGAACCAAATTGCTTCGGCCAATCAACAGCACGGGACGTGAATCGTATGTCAGGGGGATCATTACACAGGTAACGAAATTCCTTTGGAATCACACACCGTTTCCATTCCGCGTATTCCTATTTTGACCGCTCGTCGCAAAAAAAACAATTCGACTGCGATTACTCGTCTGCAAAAGACGGGGATTAAAAAGCGAACATGCCCCCAGGTGAGCGCACAGGCGGAAATCCAAATCGGCTTGCCATGACATGGAGTTCAATGACACTTCGAAACATTGCATCAGCAAGTTCGCCGACTGTGTTCCGCAACTTGGAAGACAAAAAAAAGCTGACGGGCAACACACCGCGTCGTGGGGCAAACGACGTAAATGGTTACCCGCCAGCAAGTTTATATCGCCCTTCGAATGAGGGGCTCTACGATTGTATGTTAGGCGGCATGGAAGCTAAACGATAGTAAACAACAAATCCAAGATTTCCGCAATGTGGGGGGATGCGAATAAGCGAAGAAATTAGTGAGGAATTTTTGAGAAATACCCCGCGATTTC
>CAXBHV010000714.1:0-4581 GCA_963974855.1 uncultured Rhodopirellula sp.
AGTGCTTTTGCCGACGGGGGTAAAGACCTGCTCCTGAATCGCACGCAGCAACTTCGCTTGCGATCCGGCTGGCAATTCGCCGAGTTCGTCAAAGAATGCAGTCCCCTGGTGACAGTGACTTAGCAAACCGGCTTGGTCCTTGACCGCGCCAGTGAACGATCCTTTGACATGACCGAACAACACGGATTCAAACAACGAATCAGGAATCGCGGTGCAATCAATCACTTGAAAATTGTGGTCGCCGCGTTGGCTATGGTTGTGAATCGCCCGAGCGACCACCTCTTTGCCGGTACCGCTTTCACCCGTGATCAAAATGTTCGTATTGGTTTGGGCGACCCGGTCGATGATGTCCAGCAGTTCCAGCATGGGGGGACTGAGGCCGACGATTTCAGGAAACTTTGCAATCAGTTTTCGCTGTGTGTCGTCGTCAGGTGCGTTTGCGGCGGGAACGTTCGGTGGATGCGCCAGGACGCGCTGTACGCTGCCCAGCAGATCTTCGTAGCTGACCGGTTTTAGCAGGTAGTCGGCAATGCCTAATCGGATGCTCTCGATCGCGGTGGGCACCGAGGGGACCCCGGTAATCACGATCAAGGGAATGTGCGACCAATGGCGACGCTCTTCGCGAAGCAGTTCAAGTTTTAAATTGCCGGGCATGTTTAGATCCGACAACACCAAATCGAACCGTTCACGCCGCAGCGACTCGAGTGCCGCGTTTGCGTCCGCAACGCAAACACACTCGTAACCCGATTTTCTTAACAACTCGCCTGTGGTACGCAGGTACAGCGGTTCGTCGTCCGCGATTAATATGCGTGCTAGGGAAGAGGTGTTCATGCGAATATGGCGGTGGAATGAGTTTAGCTAAAAAAATACAAAGCGAGCGACGGTTTGTTACAACCGATTGAACACGGCGGCAAATACGGCTCCCTCGCCCGGTTGACTCTCAACTTCGATCGAGCCGCCCATGGCTTCAATCAAGCTTCTTGAGACCGACAGCCCCAAGCCCATCCCCTGTTTCGACTGGCCTGTTTTCGTACTGAAAAACGGATCAAAAATGTGCGGCAGCGTTTCTTCGTCGATGCCGTCGCCATAGTCGGTAACCACCACACGAACCGAGTTGTCGCAAGCGGTCAGCTGGACTGTCACCGCTGCGTCTTGGGGAGAGGCTTGGATCGCATTTCGGATCAGATTCAATAGTATCTGTTTGACTTCGCCCTCGGGCAACGTGACTTCGCTGGGCGTTGGGTTGGCAATCACCTTGATGCGTACCGCGGTTTTTTGCATCATCGGTTCCAGCAGCGATACCACGTCGGCAACTGCCTTTTCCATTGAAAAGCGGCCACGCTGTTGCTGGCTGGGGCGGTACAGTTGGTACATTTGATGGGTGATGGAGCTGATCCGTTCAATCTCGCTGTCGATCAATTCGAGTAACTCGAAATATTCATGCTCCGGTGTCAAATCCGATTTAAAGAGTGCAAACGCATTTCGGATTCCGGCCAACGGGTTGTTGACTTCATGGGCCACGCCGGCGGCGAGTTGCCCCAACGCAGCCAGTTTTTCCATTTTACGGCGATGGACCTCCAACTGGGCAATCCGTGCAGTACGTTCTTGGACCAATTGTTCGAGGTGTTCGGCGTGCAGTCGCAATTGTTCACGCAGTTGATGGCGTTCGGTAAAGTCGCGGACGCTGGCGCGAAATCCGAGATGGGCTCCCGATTCGTCGTACATCGGTTGCCATGAAACCGCCAACCATCGATTGCTGCCATCGCGGTGGATCCCACGAAAATCGACATCGTTTCCAAAGTTGCCTTCGCTCGCCTGTCGCATCACTTTGGCGATCCGATCACGGTCCTCGGATGCGACCATCGGAAGCGGATAGTCGGGCATCGCCAGACATTCATCCGGCCGGTAACCGGTCATTCGCTGGACCGCCGCGTTGACCCACAGCAACCGTCCCTCGGGTGAGTGCCAACTCTCCCAATCGTAGGTGTAGTTCGCGATCGCGCGAAAACAATCGTTGCTGATTTCTTCGTTCTCGTGTGGTTCGATTTGCATGCGAGTCATTTTAGCACCGCGAACCGATCACCGAAATCGATCTCCGGGGGAACACGACATGCGTCCAAACAGCGGCTGATTCTCATCATTCAATCTGTCGTATGGTTTACGACGTAAACCACGAACGCAAAGCGATCGCCGCGGCCAACAACAAACACAGAATCAGTTGGCCGCCTAACTGGTTACGATCCGAGGCGTCCTCAATTGAACCTTCCGCCGAAGACTCGACCGAATCAGTGGCTACTAATTTGACGGATAATTCGCGGCGAGGGACCACGAGGTCTGATTCGACTTCAAAATCATCGAGCGGATAGTTGGGGTTGCGCATCAACATGTCGGGGCTTTCGTTCAAGAAATGAAAGAATCGTGTCACTCCCGTGGCTTCAGCCTTTCCCCTAATGCAATCAAGATGCCGCCTCGCAATTTGGCGGTTTTTCCATGAAATCGAGGCCAAAACAGTGGTTTTGAGCCAGCGCCGCGTCGACCCGCGAAGACAGTGTCGACCAGCGTTGACGATGCAGCGGCACGCTCACGCCGTGTCCACTTTTAGTCCAAGTTGATCATTCAGCAATCAAGGCAGTGAAAATCAATAGCATCGTTGAAACTTTGATAATCGCCGTTTTTGGCGGAAAATGGGGGTTTTTGTGAAGTTGTTGTATGGCGGAATCATGCCGGGAACGCCGTGGCACGCGACCTGCTTTGCTATCGGCGAATCAAGAATTGCACCGTGCCGATACGCTTATTTTGTTGAGAAAAACATGTCTGCTGCTGATTTGTTCGACCGTTCGTCGTCCGCCTGGTTTCCGTTTTCACACTCACACTCACCGAGTCATGTTCGACACCGTGGACATTTTGCGTCAGTCGCACCCATTAAATGGGCGCTGCTTTTATGCAGTACCGTTGCACTCGTTAGCAGCAGCTACTTGGCTTGGGTTTCGTTGACATCGGGCAGCGTGGCGGGATGTAGTGGCGATTTATTCAATTGTGACCATGTCCTGCACAGCCGCTGGGCAACGGTGATGTCAGTACCCGTCAGCATTCCTGCGATATTGACCCATGCTTCGATTCTGGGACTTTTGCTGATCCGGCCGATGCCGCTCAAGTGGGAGCGATACCGTTGGCCAATGATCAGTTTTGCCGCGATCACGGCGGGTGCCGCGGCGGTTTGGTTTGTTGGGCTACAGGTCTTTCTGCTGGAACATCTGTGTCCCTACTGTCTGGTCGCTCATACAGCGGGACTGATCGCGGCGGCGCTGGTGCTGTGGCGACGACCGCTTCGCAAATCGACGTTGGCGAAAGTTAGCGGAGCCGCAGTGACGTCGGTGGCACTGCTGATTGCACTGCAAGTCAGTACGCCAGCGCCCGATACGTTCGAGGTGATTGAATACTCAAGCCCGCCGGCCGCAATTTCCACTGCCCCGTCGCTGCCCGCGGAGTCGTCAACGACGACGGACGACGATGCGATGCTGTTTGAAGCTCCGATCTCATCGACCAGTTCCACGACGCCCAAGTCCCAGCCAAGTTTGACAGCAGTGTCGTTGGCGATGGGATTGTTCAACCCCAGCATGTTGATGGCCGGGCAAGTCGGTCAGGCGACTGGTGAGAGCGCGCCGGCAGCAAAGCCAGAGCGGCGTACCGCGAGCATTTTAGGAGGCGTCAAACTCGATACACGCCAGTGGCCACTGATTGGCAAGCCGGATGCGGAATTAGTGTTCGTCGAACTGTTTGACTATACGTGTCCTCATTGCCAACGGACCCACGAGGCGCTGTCGCAGGCGAAAGCTCGCTACGGCGACCGATTAGCCGTGATCGTATTGCCGGTGCCGCTTGACCGAGCGTGTAACCCAACGGTCCGTCAAACGGGCGCCGCCCACGCCGAGGCATGTGACTTGGCACGTTTGGCGATTTCGGTTTGGGTGGTCGATCCCACGGCGTTCCCGAAATTCCATGACTACGTCTTTGACACCAAGCCAAGCTATGGAAGTGCACTGCAACACGCGTCCCAGCTGGTCGATTCGGAAAAGCTTCGTAAAACGATGAGCGGTCCAATACCCAGCGATTACATCGCAAAGCATGTGTCGCTGTATCAGAAAGCGGGCGCAGGTGCGATTCCCAAATTGATGTTTCCCACCAGCACCACCGTCGGCGAAGTCGCCTCCGGCGAACGTTTGATTCAGTTGATCGCACAACATCTCGAGCGTTCAAGTCGCTAAGAGAATGGGTGTCACTGGATATCGGTACTGGATACCTGTGTCGACGAACAATTCTGACAGTGCACGATCGCGTTTTTTTAGTCTGCCTCGTTTGCGAACGCAACAAAGAGGTTTGACCCCTTTGTGTTTGCAACAAAGAGGTTTGACCCCTTTGCGTTTGTGACCCCTTTGCGTTTGTGCCCCCTTTGCGTTTGCGCGGAACCAGTGACATGGCGGCTAAAGCCTGGACACCAACATTCTCGGTCCGAACCGTTGGTGTACAGGCTTTAGCCGCCGAGAGCATCCTTTTCGCAATCAAAAATGCTTCACCGCGTTG
>CAXBHV010000715.1:0-4578 GCA_963974855.1 uncultured Rhodopirellula sp.
TTGTCAACACAGGTGGATGTTTCAACCCGTACTTTACAAAGGCGATTTGGACTCGGGCGGATTGGGGTGCCGCTGCCATCATCGGACGTGGTCTCGCATTTGGGTAACTTTCTCACTACACACCGGTAGTCATCAATCGGCGGCTGAACGTCTCGGATCGACCGAACAGCTTCTACATATACAATGAACCTCGGGACCATGACCTAAACATTGAGTCGCTTTCCGCCTTCACAGCGTCGCCCGCGTAGGAGTGCATAACCAAACGGGGGCGTCGCAGATTCGGACTTGCTAAAGGATGCATAAATCTGCAGTTTGGCTCGTGCTTGTCACGATTGGCTGTTCGCAGCAAAACGGTACCAATGAACGCTCATACGTAGAACATCCTCGGGCCGTTACCTCGGAAACACTGAATCCGCAAGAAACAGCAACGCGAGATCTTGACGCTTATCGAGCAGGGATACTCCATCAGAATGACGAGTATGGGTTTTCGATTTTACTTCCAGAAGGATGGGGGCCTGTCTCTAGCGAAGCGTTGGCTGCACAAGGGGCGGCTGTTTCCGGGCCAAACCTCAAAATCGACTACATTGCAGGATACCAGGTTCTCAGCAATGACTTGTTCGTGCATCCATTTATTCTAGTCCGTCGGCTTGCTGAGAGTTCAATGCCAAGAGAGAAGTTATATTCTGTTCGACAACTCTTTGAGAGTTCAGGCGACGAAATAGCCCGTCGTGCCGAACAGGAAGCCGGATTGCGATTGAATACAGATTTTGGCGTGCCTGTGCTTGAAGAAGAAACCGGAGTCGTCTGGCTGAAATTTCAGCTTGATGGGCTGGAAGGGCAGCGAGTTGAAGGGTTGATGGCGCATTATTACGCTCACGGCGACATCCTTCAGTTCAGCGCTGGTACCACAACAATTCGTGGGAAAGAGGATTGGCCTGTACTTGAGCGTATCCTCAGAACAATCAAAATTCATTTGCATTGATATTCGACAAGCACCGTAGCACGCACGAGACCTAACCAGTTCGCTGCACTGGAGTGGCAAAGTCAAGTTTTTTGACCATTGAATATTCCTCCTCACCACTCCGCGGTCAGTGGCGTTTCCCGACTGAATTGCTTTATTCGACGCACTGATGGAAACTTTTGAACAAATCTGGGAGTCCTCACGGACCAACTCGCTGTCATGGATGTATCCTGCGGCAACATGGTGCGGTGCTGGCATTCTTGTCGCGATGAGTGTCATAAAGAATCGTTGGTTGCGGCGAATTGGAAAACTAGCTGCAATCTTTGGATTCGCTCTGTTGGCAACCATGTTCTCAGCTCAAGAGATCCAGGAGAAATGGCGGCTACGACGTGAACGGGCGGACCTTCACCCAGCGCAGATGACAGAAGTAGCCCAGGAACGGCGGACCACAACGTGAACGTGCGGACTGGCAAGGTATTGAAGACGAGCGTCGGCGCTCCCGGTACGGATTGCTTCATTGTGTTCGTACGTGCCAGGCAATCGTCTCAGCGATTCCGACGATCTTCATGTGTGATCGAACCGTCCATTGAGCAACGTGTTGACGGGCAGCCATGGTGAATCGGCTTTGCCAAGGGAGATCGAGCGGTTGTTGGCCGCAGATTGATGATCCTTCTTTTGCCGCTTCGCTGCTTAGATCACCGAAGGGTTGGTTTTCATTTCGATGATTTTGCTGGGACGCAATTGGGTCATAGCGATCAGTTTGCAACGCACTAGATCCCACACTCGCAAAGTGCCATCGCCGCATCCCGCGATCAGCCAGCCATTTGCCGAATCAATACAAATGCTGTCGATCGTCTCGGTTCCAGACGCCAAAAACGCTGCTGTCTTGTCTTGGGCGCTGCGGTCAATTAGCCACACGGTGCCATCGTAGGTGCCAGCGGCAATCCAGCGGCCATCGACGGTAACGTCGACGCACGACACGGGCTGCGTGCCGAGTGGAAGCGTTTGGTCGTGATCGCTTGTGCTTTGGCTGGCACCTTCACTCAAGGCCCATAGATTCAATGTACCATCATCACCGCCCGTGACTAAAACACTCGCGGTTTCATTGGTTCCCTCCGACAGAGTCATCGCCATGACGGGGCCTGCGTGCGGTTGTTTTCGCGACAGCAATTTCGGCTCATTGGCAATACTCCATATCGTTACCGTTCCTGTTTCGTCCCCGGTGGCGATACTCGGTGGGGTGTTACCACGTGAATCCTGTGGTGGAAAGGCAATCGTGCGAACACGCGTTCCCTTGGGGTTGATGGGAATCGCGGTGGGAGCGCGGTTCTGTTCCGCTCCGCTGAGCACATCCTCCCATGCGTAGGCCACCACTTGGCCTTCAACGGTGATCGTGACCAGCCACTCGCCCGACGGGTGAAACGCCAAGCGGCTAATCGGTTCGACTGTTTCTAGCTGAGTCAACTTGGTGGGCTCTGCGAGCGTCTCGGATGTCTTCGTAAGAACTCGATAGACAACCATTTTGTCCAAGCCGAGTGCCAACGCGACAACGGTGGCGTCTTTGGGATGCAATGCGACCGCCTTGACCTCGTCCTCAAGTGCCTTGATTTCGGCGATAAGCGATTTAGCTGGGTTACTTGCGTCTCGCTGTAATGCTTCGAGCGACCAGACTTTGGCATCCATTCCCGACCCCGCGACAAGACGTTGCTTGTCGGACGATAAGAGGATTGCATCGCGATAGGATAGCGATACATCCAACCCAGGGAGCATGATCGGTTGAACGGACGGTTCGGACCACGATTTGGGCGACACTGGCCAAACCTTTAGATTCGTGTCGTAGCCCCAGCTAATCAGTTGATTCGTGGGTGAAGCCAGAAGTAAAGTTTCGACTCCACTTTGATGCGTCTTGTGGACGATCGGTTCGGGGGTCGCAAGGCTCGGACGCTTCTGCACGGCTTGGCGGAACAGCTCTACTGCCTTAGCTGAGTCGGTCGCGTAAGTGCTCATCGCCAAATCCGACAATTCTTGAGGACTGGCGTTTTCCATTGCCTTTTTGTCGTCGTCTTGTTCGGTATTGTCCGGCGTGCTATCGCCTTGCGCCACTTTGTCGGAACCGTTAGCGATAGGCGTCGGAGTGGTGCGTGGAATCGCAAGCACGGCGACGCTAAGCAGCGGATGCCGACTCAGTGGATTGCCGAGCGTTTGGCTCGATGTCGCTACAGCGGTCGAGGACTCGCCGTCATCCGTTGTCGCCAGCGGCAACGCCCGGGTGCTCTGCAGGCCGTCCGATTTCGCTGTCTCAGTATCGGCAAAACCGGTTTCCGTAACCGACGTCCCGTCCATCGTGTCGGCAAGTGGCGATTCTAGCCCTTGCGTCTCGGCGAAGCGGTCATTTTGAGTTTCGCCGCTGGGCGAAACCGGTTCGAACTTGGACGTGGGACGTCCTGCGGCGGTGGTCATTGCTCCTTCGGCACGCAACGCGTCACGTAATTCGTCAACAAAATCGATGTTGGATTCGTATCGTTCGTTCCAATCGATTTTCGTTGCTCGCCGTAGCACTTGTTGCTCGGGTGCCGCGACGAGATCAAAGTTCAAGTCGCCTTCACGATGCGCGTTCAATACTTGGAACAGCGAACCTTCCTTCATTGGCAAGGTGCCCGTCCGCAAGTGGTAGTAGCTAATCGCCAACGAGTATTGATCGCTCGATTGACTTGGCTTTCCCTCAATCGCTTCGGGCGCCATGTACGCGGGCGTACCCGACGCACTGGTTGCGGTGATTTGGGTGCGTGTCAGAATCCGTGCCAAACCAAAGTCACAGATCACAGCACTGTTACCGAGGATGACGATGTTCGCAGGCTTGACGTCACAGTGCTGAATCGCCACTTCGCCTGATCCGAGATCATGTCGCGTGTCGTTAAGGAAGTCGAGACCCTTGGCCGAGTCCTCCATGTATGACAACAGTTCGCGAGCGGGAATTCCCGTATTGGTCTCTCGCAAACATTCGACCATCCGGTCCAGCAGGCTTTTGCCGGCCAACAGCATCGCGACCACCAGTGTGGCTGGTTCTCGCGTTCGCGGCATCGCAAAGCTGGCTCGATCCGGCGTGACCAGTTCGCTGACGTCCATGGTCGCAACGGCTTGATCGGGAGTGTCTTGGATCAATTTGCCTTCGGCATCGAGCAACCAAATTGCCGTGATCGGCATCAAGTTGGCGTGGCGAATCAGCTTGATTCGCTTGATCGCATCGTATTCCTTGTTTCCTTGCCCGCCGCTGAGGTCGATGAATTTGACGGCCGTTTGGGTGCCACCGGGCGCAGACGCCCGCCACACCTCACCAAATTGGCCTCGACCTAGAAATTCTTCTAATCGATAACCCGACGCAAATTCGTAGCCTCGCTGTAGCATGTTTCCATTCAGGAATAAAGTAAATCTCGGAAGGGACTCAGTCGCAGTCTAGCAAGTCGATTGCAATCGTACACGTATCGGATGACGCCACGCGAATCGTTCGCGTGGCAAAACAGGCGAAAATCAATAAAGCGGGAAAATCAAACGGCTCCGTACGCCAGCATCGCTTCAGCGATTTTGACGAAACCCGCTAGATTGGCACCGTCGACGTA
>CAXBHV010000716.1:0-4569 GCA_963974855.1 uncultured Rhodopirellula sp.
CGTCACATACTCAAACTGTGAGAACAACGCTCGCATTCTTTCAAGGCTGTTAACGTCGGTAACATGCGCACCGGCCAGGATACGAAAATGTCGCTCCTTGAATTCATTGACCCAATTGTTTGCTGTCAGACATGACTGGTGAACACACACCGCGACTTGGTCAAAGCTCCCACGGATCGATGAGATCACATCTGCATAGCTTGACGCATTCCATCTATGGGTCGTTTCATCTAGTGAATGAACTGGAACTATCAGTAGGCTTCCCTTACGTCGCTGGTACTCACGCTTAGGAAGATAAGCTATTGGTAAACCAATTGCCCTTGCTTGAAAGCCGTTGGAATTCAAGTATTCGGCTTCGCGTTCCGTTCCCATCCAAAGTGAGGTGCCATCGGGTTCACCAACTCCCGATGCAAATCGTCGGTCAACGAGAATATGTGGTGACCCCCATGCATGGCTCCAATGTCCGTGAATAGTCCACGGTTCTGACTCTAATCTACAGTAATGTGCCGCTACTTTCCCAGCTCCGTACAATAACGCGGGGCAACGAATCCGTTGCCTGTCAATTGACGGCAACGTAATCGCATGCTTCAGAGGAGCGCCATAGTGGTCAAGATCGCTCTCGATACCTTCACACCATTCTACTGGCACGGCTGTATCCGATTAACATTAACGTAAGGAACGACTTCTCCCCCGAAACCGAGCTTAAACGCGCCGCGTTGGGGACTGTTGACGCCAACGAAGTCAAAAATTTGAATCCCCCGCTCACGCAAGATGCTTAGCATCGACTGCCACATACAGAGAGTTGCGGCTCCAGTATTGCGGTACTCGGGATGATTCGCACCAAACAAGTAATATGCAATTCGGTCGTCCATAATCCATAGCGTCGAAGAAACAATCTTACCGTCGATTTGCGATGAGAATTGCTTCCCAAAACCTGTCTCTGTCGCTGTCAGGCAAATAGACTTCAACGCTTTTGTTTCAACGTCTGGTCGGACAAGTCCCTGTCTTTCAAACGTTAACCGATGAAGCGAGTCCAAAGCGTCGACGTTCTCGCAACAGTCAAAAACGACTCCAGAGCGAGCTGCGAGTTTTAGATCTCTCCGCCGCAATTGACTAAACTTAGATGAGCAACTTTTTCCTTCGATACGCACACGTGATGTATATCGAAGTGTCGTGGTAAAGCCCCCCTTGCTCTCAAGCTGCCCATGATTAAACCAATCGAATGGTCGAAAGTCCACGACCGAAGGACAGTTACTAAAGGAACCGTTGGGAAACACTTCAAAGACATGTTCTGCGATAGCTTCACCAACCCGAAACTGAGTTTCGATCCTTTTTGTCGGTTTCGACTTTGACATATCCGAAAAGTGGATTCCTGCGAGTACACTGAACGGCGGGATCGTAAGCGATTCACTCTTGACGAGCAGAGGAATTCCCCCAACTACCTCAGAGCCCACGTTGACAAATAGGAATCTACGTTCTACGGGTAAGGCGCTAAGGAAGGCTGAACTGCTAAACGCTGATCGCTGCGGAGACGATTGTTGAAACTTATCCCAAGCAACGTCGTCGACGTATTGAACTGAATATTGAGGCATCGAAATCGTTACGCCATCGTCTTTGAAACACTTACGGTGAAGTTGCATGCAATGAAACCGTGGCGCACCTCGATCGGGAGGCTAAATTCCCGTTCCAGCCACTCACACAGTTCCCAAAGGTCGATGTAGAAAGTTCCTTCATCGACCCGATTTACGTTCGTCCCAATCCCATTAAAGATTGCCTTACGATTTGAAACATCCACCATCCTTCGAATGGTATCTTTGATGTCATCAAGTGATTGACCATAGTCAAAATTGAATGCCCCGCTCAGCAAGGTATAATCACAAACGATTTCACTAAGGTCCGCCAACTGTGCGCACTCAAACGTAACCTCTGGAAACCTCTGCCGTGCTTCTGAAATAAGCGGCTGGTTTACGTCGACTCCAATATAGGATCCATCAAATCCCAACGACAGCAGGTGTTGGTACATCTCCCCGTTTCCACACCCAACATCGATGACGCTAGACGACATGTCACCTACGAAATACGTGATTTCGGAGAACCGTCTGTACTGACGAGTGACGTCTCCGTACCCAACCCGCTCATTCGGAGCAGCCAGTTCAGACATCGCGTAGTACTTGGCGTTATTCTTTGTGATCTGTTCTGGACGCATCTACTATGCTCCCTTTGTAAATCGTTTAGTTGATTGTATTACTGTGATTGCAACTAGATTTGCGACGTCCCCTGACGTCCTTTTTCAATGTGTACAACACATCGACTACGTTTTTCGTTGCATTGCTGCAAACGATCGTACCTTGCGGATTTCCCTTGCTTGAACCTGCTCGAAATGCGCGATCGAAATCTGCGTATGTGTTGCAGAAATAGATATTTGGAAACCCAACAAATGGGTTCTTAGATTCAGCTTCGCCCGACTGAACGCTTATTACTCTGCATCCAAGCATCGCACATTCAACCAAAATCATGCTGGTCATTCCAACCACTCGATCCGCAGCCAACGCCAGATCGTGTGAATTCGTTTCACTATCCAGTGAAACTAAAGAATGCTCTTCGAGCACTTCTTTCCATGAATCAAGTACTTCTCGTGGATGCGGTTTGATCACGATCCGAATCGATTCGTTGTCATTCGCAGCGGAAATGAGATCCGCGAATACGGTCTTTTCGTTGTACGCAGGAGGAAGCTGATCTGTATTGTAATCTCGATAAAACTCTTCCAACGGTTGAGACATAAACACGACCAGCTTTGCGGTATCATCGATGCCAAGCGCACTACGAGTATCAATTCTCCGCTGGCGTTTTTTGCTCTTAATAACGTTGGTTAAGTGATCCAGGGCCGGTTGCCCGGTGATCGTGATAATGCCTTCTGGAAATCCGGCGACGATCATCGATTCGCGTGCTTTAGCATCCATCACTGCAATCCGATTCGGAAGGTATCGCAATTCTCCATCTGCATCCGCAAATCTAGATCGATAATTCGCCCAGAAGTCTAACACGCTGACTGAAGGAATTTCAAGTTCATATGCAGCCCGAATTAGCTTTCTTTCCAAATCAACACCGTTCACGCTGGTCGCGGACAATACGACGTCTGGCCGAACATCATCAAGCAACTTGTGGAAATCTGCATCAGATGTCGACTCGCACATCGCTTCACAGTTGATCCCACGATCCCAAAAAAGTTCTACCGATTGCCGATAGGCGTACGCATGAACTGTTTTCGTCTCCGACAATCGCTCGATCACGGGAGCGATCGCCGCGCCACCACCGGGATCGCCAGCCAAAGTTAGCACTCTGAGTGAGTTATTCACTTCAAACGATCCGAGTTCACTGATAGCCACATTTCATCGATTTGCAAAGATTCGATGACAGCTTTCCCAACCCGAGCCGCCATCAATGCGTCGCTGGCTGAAGAAATCGGAATCCTAGTTTCACCCACAGAGGCAACGAGGTCCTCAACAGCGTACAACATCAAGTCCTTCATTGCTGGTTGTTGAGTCGTCGACGTTTCTTGTTCAAGAAATTTGTATCCGGCATAGCGGGAACTCAGTTGTGGACGCATCACGTTGATCGAATGCCCCGAGTCGGTCATCTGAATTCGGCCGTCAGAGAACAACAGATCCATTTCGAATAGGGTGAACGCGTCCTTGTCACATCCGACCAGATGAGCAACCACGCCGCTTGCTAAGCGGAAGTCGACATCCGGAGTCGAATCATGATCGTTCGTGTCGTTGTGCGGTATCGCGCGAACATCGGTTATTTGTTCGCCAGTCAAGAACCTCAGCAGGTCAATCCAGTGTGATCCGTTGTGCAAGATGCCCTTGGTGTAAAAGCCAGTGACGCTTTGCAGCAAGCCAAATCGACCCTCGTAAATTTCGTTTCGAAGCGTTTGAAAGCGTCTTGAATAGCGACGGGAAAAGTTCACTGCAAAGGCAATGTTTCTGTCTTTCGCCGTATTGACCAGCTTTTCCGCCTCAGCCGTGTCAAGTGCGATGGGCTTTTCCAACAGAACGGCACGAACCGATTCGCAAGCAAGAACTTTCATTGCAACGCTGGCGTGCGTGGCATCTGGGGTAGCGATTGACACAAACTGAGGCTTGGCTTTAGTAAGCAACTCGTCGATTGACGTGAAGGCAGCGTCCTGATCCAGTTGATACGCATTCAATGCGTTCTTTACTGCGCCAGCATCCGAGTCGCAAAACGCAACCAAATCAGTCTGCGGGCAGGCTGCGATCGCTTCGGCGTGAGAAAGAATTCCGACGTCTTCACTTGCCGAAGCGCTGGCACCAATCGTGCCACAGCCAATCACAGCAGCACGAAACTGAAGGGACGAAGGGTTGGAAGGCATCAGATCGAAATCAACTAACGTCCGTATCGACGGCGGCATCAACGGGAGTAAAGACCTTGCCACAATCGTCGTCAGCGATTTCAGCGCTGATCTGACTGGCATGCCGGACCACTTTTTCCATCGCGGTGGCAACATCGTTGATGTCGTTTTCGCACAAGGGTTCGCGAATCACGGGG
>CAXBHV010000717.1:0-4562 GCA_963974855.1 uncultured Rhodopirellula sp.
AAATGGTGGCCGCGCCGTGATCAGCGATATCGTTGCCGATCAAGTCGTCCCCGAGCATCTTCGGCAAGACGCGACGTTGTGGAGCGGATGTATTTCCGGTGCCCTACGAGACGAAGATTTTGTTCGCGCGTTTGAAGAGTCCGGGTTCCATGGTGTCGAAGTGGTCGTGATGCAACCGGAACCATGGCAAGTTGTCGAAGGCATCGAATTCCGCTCTGCAACCGTGATCGCATACAAGGGCAATGTCCAGAGCGAACCTTACGCCACGTGCGAAGACCAGGTGATGTATCGAGGACCGTTCGCTAGTATTCGCGACGATGAGGGAGACGAGTACCGCCGCGGTGAAATGACAGCGGTCTATCCCGGAACGTTCGCGATGTTGTCTCGCGAACCCTACGCGAGTCACTTCATTCGTGTTCCCGCTAAGCAGCAACAGCAGGCAACCGGATTGCCGGTCGCCAATCAAACCCAAACCTACCAATTGCAAATTGCATCGGATTCGCAAATCACATCGGGTTCATCGTCCAGCGGATCCGATGGCTGCTGTGATAGCGGCGGCGGTTGCTGTTAGAGCCCCCGCGACGATCAGGGGGGGCCGTAAAGATCATTGTTAGAAATCCCAAGTGCGACGGATCTTTAGCAAAATCCTCTACTTGAAACGCGCGGCTCAGGCAAAGTTGTCGACGACACCGATGCCTTGGATGCCAGATTCAAGCAATTGATTCGACAGTGCATTGATCTCTTCGTTTGTCGTGTTCTCGATGTCGCGAACGATCATCGCACTTTCAACAAGGCTCGCGATCGAGCGGGCCACTGGCGTGTTGCCAAGCGGTCCATCGATAATGACGAGGTCAAAGTTTTCTTTTAGCGTTTGGATCAACATCGCAATCTCGGCCGTCGTCGCTTGCCCTGCAGGCTCGCTTGGGAACAGCGGAAACAGCGTCACGTGATCTTCGATCGCATGCACGGCGATCTCGCCGAGTGACATGCCGCTACGAAGAGCGTCGAGCCATCCATATTCAACATCCAAGCTCAGTTCATCGACGAGTGTTGGCGTCACAAGATCGGCGTCCACCAGTGCGACTCGAATACCGGCTGCGGCGGCTGCCATGGCAACGCCGGTGGCAACGGTGCTGCGGCCTTCTTCGGGATGCACGCTGGTGACCAACACGCTGTCGAGCCCGGTTTGCACGGCGCCGAGCATCTGTTCGGCCACCATTTGGAACAATTCACCATCGAAAAACAGCTTGGCAACGTTGCTTGACACGTCAAATTGGTCCACTTCCCAAGCAGCTTTCAGCCTCGCAGCGACCGCAGGAGCCGCTTCTGGATTTGAACTAGGCGTTGTTTCCACAACCTCGACGGGGTCGGCGACTGGGGTCGCGTTTACGGCCGGCGTTGCGGGGGCAGATGCAGGCGGCGGAAGCACTTCGGCTGTTTTTACCTGTGGCTGGATCGCTGCCGTTTCGGTTTGCGTTTTGCGTTGGCTGGTCGTTCGAGCGGCTGCGGTCTTGCTCGACAAGATGCGTTGCAGCTCGATGATCGACGCTTCGTGCGACTTGGGTTTTGCTTCCGATTGGATCTTTGCTGCGGGAGCCGGCGGCGCCTTCACTGCCGCCTTGGCAACAGCAGCGGTGGCAGCGGGAGCAGGCGTCGTGGTGGGAGCTGTTGCCTTTGCAGTCGCTGGCTGCGGGGCGGTTTCCGGTTTCGGTGCCGCTGCGGGTTTTACAGTGCGTTCGCTCAGCTCATGGACGACAAAAGGAGTGAATCCGCTGCCAATGATGTTACTGGTTCCCGAGTACGACTCGCTGGCAAACGATGTAATCGTGTGTTGCAGCGAGGCCAGGACGTTTGGATCGGGGATTGGATCTGATTCCGGTTCGGGAAACGATTCCATCGCGTCTTCGGATTCGGCCGCAATTTCATCGCGAAGGTTCGTGACGCGAATGTCGCCACCAAAATGCGGAGCGGGGACCTGTTCGACTGCGTCACGATCCGCACGGATTTTTTGGTCATCCGTTTCATCGATCCACCATGTTGCCGATGCACTCGACGGCGACTTCGTTTCCACGCCAGGCTGATTCTGCTGGTGGGACGAATTCGTATCCGCGTTGCGGTTTCGTCTTGCAAAGGCTTTGACAAAGGCCTGGTTGTTAGCAGTCATGGTTCTTACCGAGCAGTGAGATTTTGAAGCTTGATGTCGTTAGATGAGGGAGGTGCGAAATCACGATGCGAGTGATTTAGTTCGCAACCGGTTGCGATGGCAAGTACTGTTCCCAGTTCAAAATGCCACGTGGAGTGGCAGATTCTTGGGGCGTTGCCGCCGTTGCCGGAGCGGTTACCGAGGTCGGTTTGGCAGCCGACAAATCGGGCAGTTCGGAATTGGACGAGTTTCCGCCGGATTTCACGACGTTGGAAGTTTCAATTGGCGACGTGGAAAAGTCGGACGTCGGCGCCTTGTGCGAATGAACGGTTGCATTCAGCGCGGCGATAGCTGGATCGATCCCGCGAGTGTTGCTGACCGTGCTTGCCGGTGTTCCTGCGGACAATTTTGGTTCCGTTGCCGGTGCGGGGGCGTTGAATTCCGATGCTGTCATCGTGGCGGTTGATGGATCAGGTGACATCAGGTTAACGTTTGCCTTCGCAGGCGGCGGAGTCGTGGGTCCGGGGTGAGTGTGCTTTGATAAATCGGTGTCCATGTCTTCATCCGCAAACACAACCAAATCTTCGGGAGGAAGCAGATCGGTTAGCTGTGAATCGGCAATCGATGGTTCGCTTGACGATTGAGTCGCTCGGCGACTTACTTTCACTGCAAAGATGATCACCAACAGCAGCATCGCAATCACAAGTGCATGTCGCAGATTGTCGCAGCATTCGCGTTCAATGCGATATGCAGCTCGGTTGCGACGCTCGAATCACGCGGATGCGAGGCTTTGGTTGTGGGAACCGTGTGCGATGCTGGCACCGAATCCGGAACCGTTGGCGGTGCAACCGCTGCGGTTTCTAGCTCACTCGCCGAAGGTGTCGTGTTTGCTGGCTTGCTCGGAGTCAAATTCTTGAGCTTAAACAGCGTTGGTGGCAGTGCGTTGGATGCGTGCTCGTCGCCCATCGAGCGTTCGTCTGCCGCTCTGACTGGTGAGCGTCTGACGTCTTGCGTGGCTTTTTGCGAGACGGTCATGTGATCTTCCTGATACACGAGTGCGAGGCGTTTCAAGCATTACTGAAAAATATGGCGAGCCGAGTCGGATCCCCTACAGGACTAGATCGGTGCGCGCCATGGTTGATCTTTAGGAATCTGCGGAATAGACAAACTTTGCCGATTGATCAAGATGAAATGACACCTTTTAATGCCAGCAACACACTGGAATTTTCCCGCTGAAACACGCATCACCTTGTGAAACAGCGAACGGGAAACGAAGATACGTGTCCTTGAAATGCTCACTTCTGCCATTTTTCGCTAATAATACGCGGCACAATGCTTCAATCTGGAACGACTCAATCTGTTATTTCCGAGCTTTTACGCGAACGGATTCTGCTGCTCGATGGGGCGATGGGGACCATGATCCAACGTCTCGGATTGGACGAGGCGGGGGTGCGAGGCGAGCGATTTGCCGATCATGATCCCAAAAAAGATTTGAAGAATTTCTCAGATATTCTTTGTCTGACCCCCCCCGACAAGATCACGGCGATCCACGCAGCCTACTATGAAGCGGGCAGCGACATCGTCGAAACCAACTCCTTTGGTGCCTCGCCGGTCGGGATGATCGAGTTTGGACTGCCGCTC
The DNA here is from genome assembly GCA_963974855.1 of uncultured Rhodopirellula sp. Lineage (GTDB taxonomy): Bacteria > Planctomycetota > Planctomycetia > Pirellulales > Pirellulaceae > Novipirellula. Next base: position 3,785 of record CAXBHV010000717.1, read on the forward strand.
GAATTGGTCGATGAAATCAATCATGCCGCCGTGGCCTGTGCTCGCAAAGCCGCCGACGAGTGGACCGAACGGACTCCTGATAAACCCCGCTTTGTCGCTGGATCGATCGGCCCGACCACGAAACAGCTGGCGATCAGCACCGAAGAAGACCCGGCTCACCGTGGTGCCACGTTCGAAGAGATGGTCGATAGCTATCGCGCCCAGGTCAATTCGCTCGTTGCCGCCGGCGTCGACATCCTGTTGCCCGAAACCGCCATCGATACGCTAAACCTGAAAGCGTGTTTGTTCGCGATCCAAGATTTCTATGATGCGGGCGGTCGCCGAGTTCCCGTGATGGCCAGCGGCACGTTTGGTGATGGTGGACGTACGTTCGTCAGCGCGCAAAGCGTCGAAGCATTTTGGACTGCGATCAATCACTTTCCGCTGTTGTCGGTTGGCATGAACTGTGCCCTCGGTCCAGATGTGATGCGGCCTCACATCGAAGAGCTTTCGCATGTTGCCGAGATCCCGATCTCGTGCCACCCCAATGCTGGTTTGCCCAACGAAATGGGTGAGTTCGATCTCGGTCCCAAAGCGATGGCCGAAAAAGTGGGCGAGTACGCCGACAATGGTTGGCTGAACATCCTTGGCGGATGTTGCGGCACGACCCCGGATCATATCCGCGCGATGGCCGAGCGAGTTAAGGGATGCAAACCGAAACAGGAAACGCACGGACCGGTTTACACCCGGCTCTCGGGCCAGCTTCCGATGGTGATGCGCCCCGAAATCCCGTTCACGA
>CAXBHV010000718.1:0-4558 GCA_963974855.1 uncultured Rhodopirellula sp.
TGGTTTAAAATCACGGGGCACACGAATCATGGCGGCTTCCTTGCCTGGGTTTGTAACTGTGAGAAGTCACAATTCTTGCGCAGGGAAGCTGCTTTTACCTATACAATTGGATGCCGATCCGGTCCGCATAAACGGAAAAAGTCGAGATTAGAGCCGTTGCTGGAACGCTGAACAGATGAAGCAGAGTAACGGTCTCCGCTGCGAGCTTGCCGGCTTTGTCGACGACGTCTAATCTTCAAATCGTGTGCCGGTAGCGACCAGAATATTTTTGAAGCGTTGCATGTTTGAGTTCCTTTGTAGGTGGCGTAAGCTTCCAGCCATCGATCAACGGCGAAACGCAAGCTGGCAAGCTTACGCCACGTTGATTACGCAGCAACGGCGGTGATGTCGTATTGGAAAGCTCCAGGTTTGAGGAAGATGTAGAGCAGCATCAGGACTGCGGGCAGGACGAGTATGAGCAGCATCAGCAACACAAGTTTGAAGATGTATCGTTCCTCATCACCGCGACATGTACGGTAGTCAGGCGATTTAACACTTGCAGCAACTTTGCGTTTCGATAGCTGTGGAACCCGCCTGATTTTTCTTGGTGCTCGTCGGATTCTTAGTTGTCGCGGGCGCGCAATCTCGGTACGGACCAAAGGTGAAGGCGATGTCTTCCACAAAAGCATGGCGAATACCTCTAGGTGTGCCAGAAAACAAGGGTGCCAGTAAGCAGGTTTGCCAGAAGAGTCACGAGACTGCGTGGGATCCTGTTCTGCGTGGGATCCTATTCAGAAATGCCAAGCGACTTGTACTACTGACCCAAACAATGCAACGATTGCGCCAACAGGGACGAGCGTGTGTTTTATCGCTTTGCAAGTCCGTTTTGCGACGAAAACGTCACCCCCGATTGCAGCGTGATAACTCAGGTTGACACTTCTGGTTCTTGCGCACGCCAGACATTAGAAGGTTTGCGACTGGCTCGGAGGTGATCACCATGAATGTGCGATAGCCCAAACCAGCTGGACACCCGATTTTGAATCTTGACGGTGAGATTGATTTGGTATGGAGCGTAAAACTCTGCTGGCGAGAGGTAACCGAGAGTCTGGTTGGACTGCCCTGGCGTGTTATTCACAATCATGTTCAAATCGAACCGAAACGATTTTTTTAGATTTGCGAGAGTCTGCGATTTGACAATGGACGGCAGCATCAATGCATGCCCAAAAAAGAAAAGTGGTGGTGATCACGGCAGTGCAGAGAACGAAACTGATTAAGCTTGTCATGATCTTCTCCAGTGAGGTCGCAAGTGCTTTAAGACACTTGCAACCAGTTTCCTGCGCTGTCCTGATGTCTTGCTGAAGCGAATCTAAAATTCTCTTCATGTTGTGCAATCCGCTCGCGATGGCGTTAACGAACGGGTGACTGGGCCTTGATGAGCCAACGGGTGTCGGCTCCGCGACCGGTACGTCTGGAACGAGAACTCGACGAATTCGATCAATTGACGGTTGTGGTCGGACGTTCAACGGTGCCCCGTGATGCGATTCTGTTTCGTCTTACGCTGCTGGTGACACTGCTTCCGCTACTGGCGTGGTCGATCGAAATAGCGGCATGAGTCGCAGTGAACCCACTGGCCGAGCGACTGCGGCGAAAGTTGGCATGAACGTCACCCCGGCATCAGGGATCATTTCCATCCCCGCAGGATACAGATCGATGCCAGAACCATGCTCGTCGCCGAATCAGACGATATACGAATTTGGGTAAGGCCCGAAGGGTGTAATGAACATTACCGATTCCGATACTCGGGATGATGCAGCGTTTTCACTTGGTTGGCTCGTTCTCGTCGGATGCATGATAAATCGGTAGTCGCAGCCCCCAATGGATGGTAGCCAAACGCAGGGCGGCCGCCACGGCCATGCCCGAAATCGCAGCCTGAGGTTGCGCCAAGCCAGCCATTTGCAACAGCAAATAGACCGTCACGCCTGCGATCGCGGCCGTTGCATACAAATCCGGTTGACGTAACAACAACGGAACTTCATTACACAAGATGTCTCGCAACACACCTCCCGCCGTGCCCGTAATCGTTCCCATCAACACCACGATGATCCCTGAAAAATTCTGTGCCTCTGCAACCTGGGCACCGCTAATCGCGAACAGAGCCAGTCCGAAAGCGTCGGCGACCAGCAACGAGGTTCGCGGCGGCTTGCGGAAGCGTGTGTATAGAATCGTCAGCAGGACAGTCGCGAGGATGACTAGCAGGTAGGTCGCGTCCTCAATCCAAAAAACGGGGTGATGATCAAGTAAGACGTCGCGGATTGTGCCTCCGCCAATCGCCGTAACGATAGCGATGATCGCGACTCCGAGTACGTCAAACCTCTTGCGTCCTGCCGCCAGGACACCGCTCACCGCGAACACGGCGACGCCAATCATATCGAGAATATATAAGACCATAAAAAGCAAACTATTCCGTTGACGATCGCTTGGCCACCCAATTAATCTGACAGAACCAAGCCTCGCGTGTTCACGAATTTACGCATTATGGGTTGTACGAGGTCTGGATGATAAGACACTCGCTAGGCACGATGACTATTCGCGATTTCAAATTTGGACACCACTGGTTCCAAGGCTCCTGCCTGGGAACCCGATGAATTGCAGGCTCCCGCCTGCCGACCGATAAAAGACGAGGCGGGAGCCTCGAAAGCAGTGCGTACCAAGGCAGGAGCCTGGGTACGAGAGTCGCTCGCTCCAGACCGGCAACCTTCAAGTGGACATGACCAATGCGACTCCCCGGATCTATCGGACGAGAAGTTCCGTTAATATTCACAGGGCATGCGTTTCCAATCTCTTCCTTTTGGTTTCGCTTGCTCCACCATAAATGGTCCAGCGAGAAAGTGTGTTTGCTTTGCGGCCGCACGTCCCTTTCTCAGTGAACGAGTGGATAAAAATCAATCTGCGGATTGCTGACGTACAGACTCCAGAATTCTAATCAGGGTCTTCAGATCGCGAGGCGATACGTCAGCGAGCTGTCTACCGTGCAAATCCAAAAGCGGCTGATCAATCTTCTTCAACAAACGCTTTGCCGCTGGTTTTATCTCGATGTAAAACACCCGCCGGTCATCTTGACTTTGCCGCTTGTCGATGAAGTCAAGCTTTCGAAGCTGTTCAACGACTCGTGTGATCGCGGGTGCCACCTGAATCATCCGATTTGCAACTTCCAAACAGGGCATCGGCTTACCTTCACCGCGAAGAATCCGCAACACGTTGTATTGAGATGACGTCAGTCCATATTCCCTAAGCAACCGCGAGATGCGATTTTCAAGCAGATCGCTGGTCCGCAGCACGCTCAGAATCGCTTCGTGCTGGACCGAAGTGAACGGCCCGCGCATCTTGAGATCTTGCTGAAGTGTCGAAGTCATTTTGTTATCCAAAGCAGTGCGTTATCTACATATGCTTTACATATAAATCGTTTGCATGTCAACATGCTGGCCGTCGTCTTTCCAAGAATGTCCCTATGGAAATTGTCTGCCTACGACACTTCGCACGGCCGAGTCCATATCGACCCGTAGGCGGGAGAGACTTGGATCGGGAGAGATCAGAATTACGAGTAGAATTAAGATTACAAGTTGCCTTCATGAAGTTTTGCTGTCACATCTCTATTGACATGCAGAGAAAGCTGCGGGTCGTTTCCGCTGTGCCGCACAAGGTTTACAATCGGCACCACTTTCAACCCTTGTTTCACCTTGATGATGGGATGCTCATGTTACGTTTCGTTTTGCTGTGTCAACTGGTTGCGACACTAGCGGTCAGTGTGAATTGCTTCGCCGATGACTTGGATCAAACGCCGCTGATTCTTGCACATCGTGGAGGCGCTCACGAATTCGAAGAGAACACCATGGAGGGTTTCGCGACTTGTTATGAGCGAGGGATTCGCGGCTTCGAGACGGACATTCGGATGACCAAAGATGGCGTGATGGTGTTGTTGCATGACGACAGCCTGGACCGGACTCACAATGCCAGTGGCCCCGTCGAAGCGAAGTTGGCGGATGAGTTGAAGAATGTGCGAACGAAGAAGGGACAAGCTTTTTTGTTACTCGAGGACTACCTCAAATACTTCCAGGACAAACCGGGGGTTTATCTCGAACTGGAGATGAAGACCAGCAACAAGGAACTGTATCCCGACGCTCGGATTGCTGAGTATTGCGAAAAACTGTATTCGCTGACCAAGAAGTACAAGCCGGCTGATTCAGATTATCTATTCACGTCCTTTGACGAACGGCCACTGGTGGAAATGCGCAAGCACGATGCGGATTGGCCGATTGCGATCATCGCTGGCAAACCGCTGTCACAGGAGTTCATCGAGCGTGCAGAACGTTTGCAAGCGACACACATCGCTTGTCGAATTTCCGGAACGTCGCGAGAGTTGGTCCAGAAGGCTCAAAAACTGGGGTTCAAGGTCAACGGCTGGCCTGGTCACAAAGTAGAGGATTACTACTTGGCGATCGGTTTAGGATTGGACGTTGCCTGCACGGACATACCAACGGTCATTCAGCAGACCAAAGAGAATCTGCCCACAACAATCAAA
>CAXBHV010000719.1:0-4555 GCA_963974855.1 uncultured Rhodopirellula sp.
GCTGATGATTTCTCGAAACTCATCTTTACGAAAACGCTCGGGGGTGACGTACAGCAATCGGTACTTGCCTGTCGCAACTTCGTCATAGCGAAGCTCGCGGGTTTGGCGGTCTAACGACGAATTGATGTAGGCCGCATCAATTCCACGCGATCGCAAATCACTGACCTGGTCGTGCATCAACGCGACCAAAGGTGACAAAACGAGCACGATCTCGTTGCTGTTTTCTGAAATCGTTAATGCTGGAATTTGATAACACAATGATTTCCCCATCCCGGTCGGCATCACCACCATCGCGTGATTTCCCGCGAGGACATGTTCGATAACCGCCTGCTGGGACGGTCGAAACGATGGATAGCCAAAATACTGGCACAGCAAATCGTTTAGCAATTTCGGGTCAGGCATAAAAACGCAGCTGCACGTCGACAGCAATATTGGATTGAGGAGTATTAGGAAAAAAGAAGGTTCTCACGCACGAAATAACCGTCGACGGGACAGCCAGACTTCGTCGCCAATAGATGGATGTACCCAGTATCCGGCGGATTAATTTCAATAAACTAGCAAAATTTCCGGGTCTTTCCGATGGTTCTTTTGCGTTTCCATAAGGAGGGATTGCATCACTCCCCATTTCGCTCGGCAACATTCGGAGGTCCGAAACCGGGTTAGATTCCACAAGGGGGCACGCAGGCCCGCCACTGATAAAGCGGCGACTTGCGTTCGATATTGCCCGGAAAACTTAATGGTTTTCGATGGGATATACGTCTCTTGTTGTGCTAGTTTAAGAAGTCTCTCTCTCCTTTTTTTTGTTTATCTATTCGGAGTGAAACCCATTGTGAAAGCCAAAAGAGATCCGCGGCTTGCCGACATTTCGTCACGGCATTCCAACGCCGCAGCCGACCTACCCATGCCATCCATAGCGATGGAACCACCAACGAAGAAGAAAAAGGAGCCGCCCGCCATTCCCTATCGTTCGCCATTCCGCTGGTCAAATCGACCAGAATGGTTGACCACGTTTCTAGCGGGAATGGCCGTCTTGTTAATCGCGTTTATGATTTATAGCGCGAGTAGCGGAATCAGCGCCACACTAAAGCGAAATCAAAACCATCAGGCGATTACCGATGTTTGGCGTCAACTACTCGTATCCAACGTTGCGGTTTCCGGGTCGCCTACAAAAGTGGTCGATGCCGATTTGCCCTCATTCCCTGCGATCGCGTTTCAAGCCGTTCGCTCTCCTTTAGAACTAAATCGCAACCTTCGACTCGCCACCGCCCTGCCTGGAATTCGCCGCATTGACCTTTCCCCCGAATCGACACGATTCATTGGTCGCGGGCATGCGGACGATTCCACTTTGGAAATCGTAGGAAGAAACTTTCGCGAATTAGATTTGCTGGATCTAAGCGGAACGGCGATCACCACTCTCAAGCCAATCGAAGAATTGAAAGTGCGTGATTTGCGGATCATTAATTCCACCATCCGACCCGATAACCTCTCGTCACTGAAATACTTTGACACCGTGACCGATCTATGGATCGGATGGTATGGAAACGTTCAAGAAAGTGACAATATTTACTTTTCAGATGCCTACCGTGGACGCGTCGTTGATGCGATGGCGGAAATGAAAGGACTCAAAACGATTCACTACTTTGAGATGTCGTTTACTAAAGAGGAGCGAGAACAATTGTCTCGATTTAACTTAATGCAAGTTAAGTAACAAGATTGTCTTCGACCGGCGAACCGCGAAATCCCACCAGCCCCGTTTGGCTGTGTGGGATTTTTTTTGGGGTAAACGTTGGTCTTCATGTAAAACCGCGTCCTTCTCTTAAAACAACTCCGAACGATCGCTGATCGCTGAAACCGACAAACACGCTGGCGATCTGACAAGCACGCTGGCGATCTGTTGAGATTCGCGTTTCCGAACCGCAGCTTGGTGCTGGACATAGTCCCTCAACAATGGCCACGAAGTTAACCTTAGACCAAAGCTGCAATCCTCTCTCATCCAACTCTGCATTGACCCTGTTTGCCAAGTCTAAACCGCATTGAATATCACAATTGCACAATTTGATAGCAGCCACCCGCTCAAAGTCCTTGCACTTGCGACGACTCATGCAAAGCGACGCATAGGCAAAGACCGTGCCGAATTATCGTTTTTAGAAAATTCACACAAAAATTTCCTGATGGTAAGGGGCGGTAGGTAATCGAGATTAACAGCCAGAGCGAAACTAATCCCCATTAGCGTCCCGCTCCCCGCCATCAGGTTGCGGGCAATTGGGCGATCCAGCGTTTGCAAGGCATTCGGATTGCGGAAGGCAAGATCCGTGTGAACGTCGTGCCCGCTCAATGGCGACGTTCATCTTTCAACATCAAGGTCGAAGATTTAGGAAACGAATCGAATGTCAATCTCCAAATTCCAGTCCGCACGATCAACGCGTGCAAAGGAACGCAGCGGTTTCACATTGGTCGAGCTACTGGTGGTCATTGCGATCATTGGCGTGTTGGTCGGCCTATTGTTACCCGCTGTGCAAGCAGCTCGCGAAGCGGCTCGTCGCATGTCATGCTCGAACAACTTGAAGCAACTTGGTTTGGCGCTTCATATGTACCATGACACTTACAAAGCCATGCCACCGGCGGTACTTCCCGTCACGGCAACGAATGATCGCCCTGCATCGTGGTTGGTCCGTATTCTGCCATTTGTGGAACAGACTGCTGCATTCGAATCCGCGACGTTCGCGGGAACGGATTGGGCGTCTCGTGATCCCGGCATTAATCGCAACTGGGAAGCCTTTGACGGGCTTGTCGTCCCCACGTTCAATTGCCCTTCCAGCTCCCTTCCCACCACTCGTTCGGATAATGCGAGTACGGATACGAAGGCTTTGGGGGCTCCCGACCAACTCGAAGTGCAAATTTCGAACTACGTCGGTGTGGCGGGACGGTTTAGCAACAACAACACGAACTACTCCACATGGAACGGCTATCACGGGATGACCGATCACAATGGAGTGATCGTTGCATTGGATAATTATTACAACCAACCGGTACGTTTTGCATCCATTCTGGATGGCACGAGCAACACGCTTGCGATTGGTGAACAATCCGCCGAAATTCGCATTCGTAACACCGATGGAACATTCAATTACTATGACCAACGTGCTGGGAATTGGTACGGCGGAGCTTGGTCCGGTGGCGGTGGTGCGAACCACAACGAATCCGAAGCCTATTGGATGAACATTGCCTCGACGCGAGTTGGCATTAACTATTCGTCCACCAGCCGATACTCGCCTCATGGCATCGGCCCGTACTGGTACGGACGTCCTGGCCGTCACACCGTGTTCAACTCGACTCACGGCGGGGGAGCTCAATTTGTGCTCGCCGACGGCAGCGTTCGTTTCATCAGCGAAAATATCCGTTTCGATATTTACGCACTGTTGGCGGATCGCCAAGACCGCACCGTCATGAACGAAGATTTCTAAGCTTCTTCACTTCATGTAAAACGTAAATCGAAAAGCCTCTCGAAACATCTAGAATCGGATCCATGAACACGAATCACGTCTCGAAACTCTCTTTCAGCTTGGTAATGTCCTTGCTGGTCGTCACCCTCGGATGCAGCCGCAGTGACAAGCCGTCGTTGGCCGGTGTCAGTGGCAAGCTAATGAAGGAAGGAAAACCTTTCGTCAACGCCAAGGTGGAATTTTATCCTACGCTCAACGGTGCCGCTTCGTATGGCGAAACCGACGACACAGGGACCTTCACCTTGTATTACTCGACCGGGGATCCCGGAGCAGCAATCGGAGACCATAAAGTAACCGTCATCGGCGGTCACGTGGCTGGCGGGCCGACTGCACCGGCAGCCGAGGTGATCGCACCGACGGTTTCGACCGAGGAAATGGCCGAAGGATCGCTGCAACCGATCGGCATGGCTCCTAAAGGTCGGTCCCAAGCCAAAGACGGGTCGCCAAAACGAATCGAAGGTTTGACGGCAAAAGTTGACGATGGACCTAACGAAATCATCTTGAATCTGTAGTTCGTTTGCTACGATTCTTGATCGAATGAACACAACGATTGAGGGTGACCAAGGTTGCCCTCAATCGTTTTTTTATGATCTCGACAATGAATTGACTTAGCAAACCACAGCGAGCAGACTGGGGGCCGAATTTGGGCGTCTGCAAATTGCGGGCATTTAATCGATTCCCCGCTGATTTTGAAAAGAGATCAAGATGGTTTGGCTCCCACGAAAAGTAGTGTCCGGTCACTCAGCCCTAACCCAACCTCGTTGGCGATTCGTATTCAAGTTCATCGCGATGGGGGGCGTGTTCGCGGTAACCGCGGTTCATTCCGTTGCGCAGGACGCTGAGAGTGGCAGCCCTGGATCTGCCGATCCAACAACGCGTCCGAATCTAATTCTGATCCTTGCTGACGATCTCGGCTATGGGGACGTTTCTTGTCATGGGGCGACGGATGTGCAAACGCCTCACTTGGATAAGCTTGCTTCTGAAGGCATGATGTTGACACGGATGCGGGCCAATTGCACCGTTTGCTCGCCGACGCGTGCTGCGATCATGAC
>CAXBHV010000720.1:0-4552 GCA_963974855.1 uncultured Rhodopirellula sp.
ACCCTCCTGTAGAATACCTCACGGATCTGCCGGAATATAACTACCGGCTTACACCAGAAATGCATCAACAATAGATTTCACGTCCCCCGCGATCATAGCGATCTATCGCGGGGAACGAGCCAAAAAGAACTGTCGCCTTTTGAAGCGATGACAGAGTGTAGGGCCGGTTCCTACCGGCCGACTCCATCGAGCCATCAAGAACGGCCGGTGGGAACCGGCCCTACTTGAAACTGCACACTTATTCTCCGTTCGTTTCAAAGCCCATCTGCACAAGTGGCAATGAAATGTTTAACGTCCAATCTCAGTCGTCCCGCCCCACGCGACCGTCGTAGAGCTTAAAAACTGACTTCACATGCGGCGTCAAAATATCGATCAGCTCGGCATCGTCTGCGGTGAGGACGTGGTCTGCACTGAGCTGGTTCTGATGTGCCGCGATCACGATCGCGGCCACGACATGTTCGATGTCGACCGGCAAGTCGGTGGGTGATTCAAGGTTCAGAGCAAGGTCGAACAAGACATCATTGAGCGAAGGATCAATCGCAGCCTGCCCCGCAACGTCAAGCGAGATGCCCATTACGATTTGTCGTTGTGTTTTCATGGACAGCATTGTAACGGGGATATAGCCCAGCGGGCGACACATTCACTGCCGTGGCCGTCAGGCCACGGTGCACGCCATCTAAACATCCGCATTAGCCCGGAGTGCGGCACAACTGCGCGACCCTGTGTCGCCCTCCGGGCTGATTCGGATCGATACCATTATAATCCGGTGGCTGACGCCACCGGCATTCACTGTACCGCCCTCCGGGCTAAAGCTGCTGTAGGCGGTATCATCCGCTTATTGCATCAATTCATAAGCAGTGTTGGCACCTTGAATCATCGGCATGAGCGTCTTTGAGACGCTTGAGGTAACCAATGTTTAATCGGCATGTTCGGGACTATTCAACGAATATCCACCAAAACCAGTGCACCCAAATTAGAAAAGTCATCCACCACCACCGTGAACGCAGAAGTCGAGTAGCGACAGAAAAATGGCCGGAAGCTTGCGACAAATGTCCCAGGGCTAGTGAGAGATGGTTACATGCCAACGATGCGTGTAAAAAGGCTATGGACAAGATTTCCACAGCTTGCTTGAAAAATCGCATTTAAAGATGCGTCCTACTCTGTCCCCACGCTGAAATAATAGGCGAAGCAATCATCGTGTCAACACGTTTTGTAGGTGTATCGGGCACAATCAAACGCTTTGCATCTGCGCCAAAACACTCTCGATTTAGAAATCAAGTCATATGATCGTTCCTGAATTTTGGGCGGAGTCGCGGATTCAAAAACGTGACTCCAACCGTCAAGTCACCGTGCGGCGATTCGGCTGGTCCAACGTCAGCCCCGAAGAAGCTCAACGACACGCGGACGATCGAGTCCGCGATGCATTCGATAAAATCGCTCGCGGCGAAAAGTTACCTCGTCGAGAAAAAAAAGTACGCTACAACGGAGCCGATGGACTTCCCATTCGCGAAGAGGTCATCGAGCGGTTTGGTGAGCATGTCGTCAGCCGAAATTCCTATGGCGCGAGGTGTCTGAACACACCCGATGTTTTCTTCGCCGATGTCGATTTCGAAGGTGCTGACCTCGATTCGTGTCGTGCATTTTTTACCAACACGGCCATTGGCATGGTGGTCGCGATCGCGGTTGGCATGAAGTTTGACAGTGTCCTCGCAGGTCTTTTTGTCGTACCGCTTGCTTCCGCGGCAATCCATATCTTGCGAAACTGGCTGCGTCGAGTCTCGATGACTCTCAGAGGCGGCCCAGAGCAGATTGCCTTGCGAAAATTCGATCGTTTCGTCAGCAACCATCCCGACTGGCATCTTCGGATCTACCGAACGCCCAACGGATTTCGACTTTTGGCGATGCACGCCACGCTTGATCCAAGGTCTTCGCAAGTAGAAGACGCGTTCGAGTCACTCGGCGTCGATCAGACTTATTCGGTCATGTGCCAGAAGCAAAACTGTTTTCGAGCTCGGCTGACCGCAAAGCCGTGGCGAATCGGAATTGCCGACCATTTGAAGCCGCGTCCTGGTGTTTGGCCAATTAAGAAGACTCAGGCTCCCACACGACTCGCTTGGGTTAATCGGTACGAGGACGCAGCGGCAAACTACGCAGCTTGTCGTTTTGTAAAAGCGATCGGGGCGATTCATCGGGTCTCACCGCAAGTGACCCCTGTCTGCGAATTCCATGACCATGTCTGCCGAGCGAACGAAGACAGGGAACTCGCTTAACAGCCCCTGCAACATTGCTGATCGGAATTGCAAATCGCTGAGTGTCAGGTTCCTGGTTACTTTACCAGAGCTATGCCGATGACAGGCTGGAAGCCTATCCCACATTTTGGATGCCACTCTTTTGGATGGCGCTGAGCAGGGATTCGACCATGGCGTCGGTGTGCGATGCCGAGAGGGATAACCTTAGTCGCGCGGTGCCGGGCGGGACCGTCGGAGGGCGGATCGCGGGGACGAAAAAGCCTGCGTCGCTAAGCGTCTGACACGCTGCGACCGCTTTCGCATCCTCGCCGATTATCAACGGCACGATCGGAACCGAGTTTTCGATCGCACACGATGTTGATATCGATAATCGCTCACGCACATGCTTCGCAAGCGACTGCACTCGATGGCGTCGCTCGGGTTCGCTTTTTAGTGATTCAAACGCGGCGATTGAGGCGGCTACGGTCGATGGCGCTAACGCGGTGCTGAAAATGAATGAACGACAGCGGTTGACAAGATAATCCGTCACCACCTTGGGCCCCACCACAAAACCGCCTTGGCATCCGATCGCTTTGCTGAGCGTGCCAATTCGAATCACAATGCGGTCTTTGACTGCGAGTGCTTCGCAAACGCCACTGCCGGTTTTCCCCAATACCCCCGTGCCGTGAGCTTCATCGACAATGAGTGAGGCATCGAACCGATCGGCAATGTCACACAATTCAACTAACGGGGCAACGTTACCATCCATGCTGAACACGCCGTCGGTGACGATCCAAACTCGCGTGAATTCGTGCCGCCGCTGTTTCAGTACGCTTGCGACAAATTCGTAATCACGATGCGGATACACAACACACTTGGCTCGCGACAAACGGCAACCATCAATCAGCGAGGCATGATTCAGTGCGTCGCTAAGGATCAAGTCGCCTGCTTCGGCTAGTGTGGCGACCGTGCCACTACAGGCGGCAAAACCGCTCGGGAACAACACTGCCGACTCCGTTGACTCAAGATCAGCGATCGTGTCGGCGAGCTGTTGATGCAGTGGGGCCCAGCCACACACCAACGCACGGGCGGTGCTGCCACTCTCACGTGGAAGCGACGCAATCGGCGACCCAGATGTTGCCAAGCCGAGATAGTCGTTACTGCCAAAATTAATCAGCTGACGATTCGCGGCGTCCACAAACGTGACGCCCGCAGGTTGGCGAGTCGCCAGGGTTCGCAGTCGATGCTGCGAACTCAGTTCGGCAAGCCGGTCAGCGAGATAATCAAACGAAGGCATGACGAGCGCAGTAAGAAGGAGTGGGCGTCGTAGGAATGTTTCGGCAAGGTTATGATAAGCCCGACGGGTCGACAAGCCAGACGAGGCACGCGGCATCGTTGCCCCCTTCCCCTTCCTTTTTCGCTCACACGAATCCCTTATGCAAATCGTCGTCATCGGCGCCGGAGCCGCCGGAATGGTCGCTGCCGCAGAAGCGGCAAAACGCGGTGCCAACGTCATCCTGCTGGAAAAAAACACCAAGACGGGCGTCAAAATCCTGATGTCCGGGGGGACTCGCTGCAATGTCACTCACGATACCGACGCACGCGGAATCTTGCCCGGGTTTGGGCATGCGTCTCGCTTTCTGCAGCCGACCATTGGAGCGTTTCCGCCATCGGAAGTCGTGCGTATGTTTGCCGATTTGGGGGTCGCGACCAAGGTCGAAAGCACCGGCAAAGTCTTCCCTCAAAGCGATCGTGCGATCGAAGTGCGTGATGCACTGCAGCAGCAAGCGGTCGAGTCCGGTGTGCAAATCATTCGTCAACAATCGGTCCAACGACTGATTCGCGGCGACGAACATTGGCAGATTGAAACCGATGACGAGACCTACACTGCGGATCGAGTAATCGTAACCGCGGGTGGGCGAAGTTGGCCAGGCTGTGGAACGACGGGCGATGGCTATGGTTGGCTCGAAAAACTCGGACATTCGATCGTCGACACCCGCCCGGCACTTGTGCCGTTGACCGGTGGCTTTGAGTGGACCAAGGCATTGTCGGGCATCACGCTGGAGGACTGCATCGTGACTGCGGAAAACCAAACCTCCGAAGCGAAGAAGTCGAAACAGTCGATGAGCCGGCGTTCGTCATGGTTGTTCACCCACTTTGGTTTTTCGGGACCCGCGGCAATGGATGTCAGCCGGATTGTCACGCTGACTGAAAAACTCGCTCGCGTTCGCGTCCAACTCGACATGGCCCCCGACGTACCGGCCGAAGCGATCGAAGCGACACTATGCGATACCGCTGGCGGAGCTGGTCGCCGCCGGCTTTCC
>CAXBHV010000721.1:0-4552 GCA_963974855.1 uncultured Rhodopirellula sp.
GGTGTTGGAAATGTTGATTTGGGCAACCATCGGACTGTTGGCGATCGACAACACGGCTTCGTTATCCAACACGTGACCCGAAATGCGGATATCTTGTAAATAACGCATCGAAGGCATACGACGAAGATGAGTGACGTCGTACTCGCCGCCGCCAATTCGCAACGAGCGAAGATTCGGTAACTTGCAAACAATCGCCACTTGTTCATCCGACGGTTGGTTCAAATTGACCGACGTGATTCGTGTCCACTTGCTGCTAACCGAATACGAAAAATACTTTTCAAAGATTTTCGGCACGTAAGATTGTCGAATGACTTGGCCAGCGGTTTGCAATTGTTCGCTGATCTTTCGATCCGCGTCGACAAGCCTGGTTTGTCTTTGCCAGTAGCCCAATCCCATCGCGATCATGGCAATCAAAATCAGCAAATCCGCCAACGACAAGCTGGGTTTTCTATCGGTTGCTTTGGGGCGTAAGTACCACAACGCCCACCCAATGCAAACGAGTGCGATAGCGACGTTGATCAGCAACGAGGTAACAAACCAACGACTGTGGCTGGTCTGGTCTGGGAAATTGTGTCGTACAAAATATTGGTAGGGAAAACCTGCTGATACGGGATGCACGATCCCAGGTGCGTTTTCGGTGTTCAGCGACAGGTCGAACGGCAAATCTCGCGTCGATAGCCTTGACGAATTGGCTGGAACGTATTGCAACGGCCAATTGATCAACGTGAAAATGGCTAACAATCCGACGACACCGATCGTTCGCGAACGTGTACTTTGACGCGAAACTTTCGGCGCGACGTTTTCATTCGGCATTGGTTCATTCACTCAAGTGGCCCAGGAGTGGTTGATAGGATTCGTATGTCACACAGACTTGAGCCGCTATTCTACACACTTCTGCGTCCCTCCGAGTGTAGGACATGGCATTGCAAGCGAGGAACGGACTACTTTGGCGAATCAGGTAGTTCGGAACATCTTTTCGACGTTTGTAGTGTGCCCTCGTCTTCATGCGATTGTTGACCGCACAGTCAGTTTTACCCACAGATTTTGCGGATGAGCCTAGAGATTTAGCAGCCAAACGCTAGCCCTGGATGCGCATGGGAACCGTGGCAAGCGGGCTGTTGATTTATTCGAAATGCAAATCGCACTTGTGAGCCGTGGGCCGTAAGGCACCGGGTAATGCGTGGAACCCGGCCGCTCACACGCGAGCGGCTCACTAAATCAACAAGCCGCTAGCCAAGGTTCCGGTATTCAACCGGGGCTAGCGTCCAATCGGCTAACGGGATGTCATCCAATGATCCCTGCCTGCTTAGTTGCCCTGATCAAGTTGGCATTGCACTTCCGCGAATGCCAACAATTACCGCTCAGGGCAATGCATTACGAGTCGCCGTCTAAATTGGCTTCCTCACGCTCATACAGACGACGAATCTCGTCAAAATCAACGTCCACCTTGGGCAATTGAGGGTCCATCTCTTTGAGCGTCTGGTAGACGATGCTCGAAACGGCAGCGTTGCGGTACCACTTTTTATCCGCAGGGATTACAAACCATGGTGCTTTTTTAGAACTGCATTTTTGGAAAACCGCTTCATAGGCCTCGCGATACTGGCCCCATTTTTCTCGTGCCTCGTAGTCGCTGACGTTTAGCTTCCAGTGTTTTTCGGGAAGATCCAGTCGCTCTTTGAATCGCTCGAGTTGCTCTCGCGGACTGATGTGCAAATAGAACTTTAAGATGCGGGTTCCCCGCTCGGCGAGCAACGTTTCGAACTGGTTGATCATCTCATAGCGTTTGCTCCAAACACTCTTGGGCACCAAGTCCTCGACACGAACGACCAACACATCTTCGTAGTGAGATCGATTGAAGATCGAAACCTGACCGGCTCCGGGCGTACATTGATGAATCCGCCACAGAAAGTCATGGGCTCGCTCGATCTCCGTCGGCACCTTAAATGGAAACGTACGAACGCCCTGCGTATTGAGACGTCCAAGGACCTTGCGGATCAGCCCATCTTTGCCTGCCGCGTCGGGCGCCTGCAAAACGATCAACAGTGACTGCTTGCCTTCGACGTGCAAGCGATACTGCAACTCGCTCATCTTCTCGATCATTTCGGCGGTGAACTCATACGCCTCATGCTTGTCCTTAAACGGACCGTCCGGCTCGGTATCAATCGACTTGAGTTTGACCGATTTCCCAGATTCAACGATGTGCTTTTTGACAAAATCCATGCTGCGTTTTCCTCTGGACAAGCAAGGCAAATGAAACGTGGAAGATTAGCCTCGACGAATTTCGGAACCTTTGAAACGGATCGCGATGCGGAAGACCTTTTTCTGGCGACAGTGCACCTCGCCGGTCTTCAAGTCGATTCGCACTGGAACTTCATCTCGCTGCAAATCCACGCTGGCGTGAAAACCTCGCTCCGAGAAGACGTCAATCAGCATTTTCAGTGCGATAGGGCTCTCCAAAATGGCATTTTCGGTGTTGATGCTACAGTAACCTGAAATCGCATGTCGAATCACAATAGGCATCATTTTGGATTCGATTAGCTCGATCACTTGGTGGAACAATTCGGTTTGCTGCATCTCGTAGGCATCGAGACGAATGACCAAATCACGCCGCGCATGACTGATGATATCGCTGGCCACCGGAATATGGTTTAACGCGTGAAAAGTTCGCGGATCGAGCTCGAGCGAACTCTGGTATTCCAACTCACGCAAGATATTTTCTTGCACCACACTCAGCGGCGCCTGAGCATTGATGAAGTGAAAGTGGAAAATCTGTTTCAGCGAAACCAACGCGTCATAGGTTTGCTCTTTGAACACCCGGTAGCGATTGCGAGCGAGATCGACACTGAAATCGGTTGGCCGTTCTTCCCACAGCGTGCCAATGCCGGTCCGTTTGACCTCTTCGTTGTGCGAGATCACTTGGCGACCGCGATGCAGTTGTCGCTCGATGCTCTCGGATTCTTCGACAAACAGCACCATGATATGAAATTGAGGCTGTTTGAAGTGAACCAAATGAGGCGTGTCGGCGAACTCTCGTCGCAGCGCCTTCATTTCGTCATACAGCATCTTCAAGCATTCGACTTGAACCTTGGTCCGCGGATAGCCATCCAAAATCGCCCCGGTTCGATGCTCGGGTTTCAACAGCTCGCGAAACAGAATACCTACGACCTCACGATCACCGACCATGCCGCCCCGCGACTTGATGGCTTCCGCCTCAGGACTGCTGAGCAACTGACTGACGACGATCGGTTTGGACGAGATGTCACGAACTTCACGAATGAAGTCCGAGTTGGTTCCTTTGCCCGCTCCGGGGGCTCCGCCGAGCAGGATCAGCTCGCGAGGGAAATGCAGGTTCTCGCGGCCATATTCGGCTTCGAGCCGCTTCCATACCGAGTTAAAGATTAACTGGGCATCTTTGACTTCCAAGTCAGCGGGCTTGATCTTTGGGTCGAGTTTTTCTGGCAAGGAAGAGCTCACGTTTCGATTCAATGTTCAGGGCGTAAATGAGGACAATTGTCCGTAGGATAACCAGTTTAGCAAAACGGTCACCGGCCCTCAGCACTGAATCGTTTTTACGCCAGAATCAGCGCCGATAGATCGATTCGGCGTTGATCTGGATCATATTGATCGGCTCTTGGTATTCGGCAACTCCTTTGACCACGACCGAATCCCCCTTCTTAACCCCCAACATCGCTTGCGCGTCCTGGGCGATCAATTCACCCGACTCGTCTACAAAACGCACGACCACCTTGGGGGCATTCTTCAATTTCCGCTTACAAAACGGACAATTATTGGCGTGATCGGGGTCTCCCGCAGCGTGCTCGGCGTCTGGCAGTTCAGACAGGACAAAGGTTGCTTTGCCCTTTTCAAACGGATCCAAATCACCGGCGTCGATCTTGCCAGCAAGCACGACTTCGCTGGCGACCACCGGATCGGCCGCCGCATCCTCCACGTCGTCTTGGGTGGTCACCGAATTCTTAAACTCCGTCGGCGTGATTGCCCCCTCTGGTTCGCTATTTACCAGATAAGGAGATGAAATCACGTCGCCCGTGGACGACGTTTTTTCCCCGCAGCCAACCACCGCCAGCAGCAGGATTGCCGAAAGAATAGCGGTGACATTAGAAGTGAAAGTCATCGATCGAACCCAAGTTTGAATCATTACTGAACTATTTCTTCGCAGCGCCAACAAAGTCCACCAAGACTTTGACCGAAGCGTCGACCGATTCAGCAACGTCGCTGTATTCTTTTCCGGCCTTGCCCTGCTTGTCATGCACTCGCCGAACACATCAAACAGTGACTCGATCGCTTCGGCGGCTTGTTTCTTTTGGCCACTTGAGAGCGACGAATTATTGACAAGCGTCTCGATGTGCTCAAGCAGATGCCCAACTTCGTGCAGCGGCCCGTCAGCCTGTTCGACATTTCCTGCGGCAAAACCGTCTCGAATCTCATCACGCATCTCGACCAGCATTTTCACGCTGTCCGCATAATTTTCTGGCATCTCGGCTTCGTCAAGATGAACCAAAGCATCGGCATCAAGTCCCGCCTTGCTCGCGTC
>CAXBHV010000722.1:0-4551 GCA_963974855.1 uncultured Rhodopirellula sp.
ATGAACCGTCCATCCGCGATGCCCCGCGACGTGCACTTGCGAATCGGAGCTGCGCATCATCAGGGACTTCGGAAAGCATTTCCAGCCTCGCCAGGGCGTCCAGCAGCGTGTTCAAGGCAACCGGTGGTGGCGTTTGGTCCGCTGCCATGGCAGCTTGAATTTCAAAGTAGGCATCGTAGGCACGATCGAATTGCTCACCTGGCTTGCCCGTCAACATCACCGGATCACCGACCGGTAACTGCAGCGGTCCCGGCGAATAGCTAGGCGCTTTACTGGGATCCATCAGTGACGGGTTGCCAGCGAGCTGCATTTGCGAGTCGATCAGGAAGTTACCGTCTGTCGCCACCGTCTCACCCGGCGACATGCCTTCGACGATCACGGCATCGGTATCGTTCATGACTCCCACCGTGACACGGCGAATTTCAAATCGGCCCGGTTCGGTTTCGACGTAGATGACTCCGTGGTCACCCGTCAGCAGTACAGCATCGCGAGGCACTGTGACAACTTGCTGTTCCGGTTGCGGCTCGTCGGCGTAACCAAGTTGGTTTGTGGGAATCAGTGACATGCCACACAATGGGCAATCGCCCGGTTCGTCGCGAATCACTTGTGGATGCATCGGACTGATGTACTTGCCCGATAACGCGGGATCGTAGACCACGTCGGTCGGAATCGCAGGAACCGTGATGCGAGCCGTCGCGTAATCGCCCGGCCGTAGTTTGCCGTCGTAATTCATCACTTCCACGCGAACCTGAACCGTGCGAGTCGTCGGATCCACCGTGGGGTCGATGAACGCCACGCGGCCTGTAAAGACTTCGCCGGGCATGGACTGAATCTCGGCCTCGACTTGCTGGCCAAATCGAATCGACGCGGCGTCATCAGGGAACAAGTCGAGCATCATCCACACGGATGTCAGGTCGGCAATACGATAAATCTTCTGGCCGGTTTTGACGTAGTCGCCTTCGACCGCAGCCTTTTCCAGAACCGTTCCTGTTTGAGGTGATTTGATGCGAATGCGTGACTGTGGCTTGCCGCTCTTTTTCAAGTCCGCGATCTGACCATCAGTCATGCCAAGCTCGCCGAGGTTCTCCTCTGCCATCGCTTGCAGGTCGGAATTATTGAGACTGAATCGGCCAACTGACTTGCTTTCAAGGCTGGCGATGTATTCGGTTTGCGCGGAATACAGCTTAGGACTGTAGATCAGCGCCAGGTCATCCCCTTCTCTGACCTTCACACCGACATAGTCCGCGTACAATTCTTCGAGGCGTCCATCGATGTAGGCCGAAATGGTCGAAAGGCGACTTTCATCAAAATCGATCGAACCGATGGTGCGAATCGTGCGAGTCACTTCACCGAGTTTGCTTTGGGCGGTTTGGATACCGACCAAGCGACGAGCAGCCGACTCGATCGTGACAGAGATACCGTCGCCACCGCCACCGCCAGTCGCTTCGACTAATTCCATCGCGCACACCGGGCAACGCCCCGGCTCGGTCGAAGGCGGCGTACACATCATCGGGCAAATGTATCGCTTTTCTTCGCCGCCACTCACTGCTGCACTCGCGTTACCATCTCCCGCACCAGAAAAACCATCAGGCGTGATCCAGTCGAATCGCTGCGCGACACCGATCATGATCAGGACAAGTGCGGCAACGACGGTAACGGCACCAGCATTCGCACCGACACGAAGCAGCCAACCGAAACCGCCGAACTTTGTCTCGCCGACGGGCGCAGTTGTCACGGGAGCTTGATGCGAGATCGGCTCCGCGGGCGATGAATCTACCGCTGATGTTTCGGTCGCATGCGAGGCTGCAACACTACCGCTTGAGTCATCGTTTTTCATTTCGCTGGACGACTGCGATGTCGGCGGTGACGAAGCCGTCGCTTCAACCTTGATATCGTTGTTTGGATTATCTTTTTTCATAATAGATGCATCCTTGTCACTCAGATTGACTTTGGGACTGCTCGATCAAGACGGCTGTGTTTGAAGTGAAAAGTTGTGACTGACCGACGACTAACCGGAGAGAATTCGTCGTCGAACATTCACGATCGTCCAAGCTGTGCACTGTGGACGGAATGACTCTCTGGGTAGCGAAACTCGTGAAGAGTCGCGTGGATGTTCAGCGAACAATGAAAGTCTTGACGACTTCCGCTACGGCGTGGACGCGCATCGTGAAACGCGCATGAAACTGCCTAAGCAGGCATAATCACAGTCGCCAAATACAGAGATGTATTTGAGAGAAATGGGGCGATGAGATCGAGTCTTCACTGCCAACGAGGCGAGGGACCCGTGGAACCGCATCGCCAAAGATCGTTGCCAAGTCCGCGAAACGAGCGGCAACTACATCGCGTTCCTGGATCGTCGGACGCATTGGCGACGCGTCACCCAGGGGCTGGCTTTCAATGCCGCAATGGCAACCTGACGACATTTCCGCTGTCGCCAACTCATTCATAACGACGGAATCAGCCGTGCTGATCACAATGACCTTCAGCGTCAGCGTTTCACTGAGAGCTGTGTCATGATCATCGGCAGAGGATTCTGGCTCGGTCGATCCCATGCAGCAACTGCCGCTGGCATGATCATCGGAGCCACCACCGCAACAGCAACATTTCTCGGTCGACGTGGAAACTTCGCAGCATCCACAGCCATCACAAGTGAAGGTCGCTGCACATTTTGCCCCGCAGTGATTCGCAAATACCAACGCCACCCCCGGCTGAATCATCATTACGACGATCAGTGAAAGATTAACGACAGTACGAATTAAACGACAGCGAAACACTTTGACCTTCCGAAAAGGATACCTACGACCGGTATACGGAGTATATCGGAAATAGGGCTAGAGAGTTCAAGACGAATCTGTTCGATCACTGAACTCTACCGTGAAAAGGATAGCTGGACGGAGCCAGTTTGTCATGCAACCTCAACAAATCAACACGTTTTCGCATGGTCAGATGCGTAAAATGCTGGCTTTGTCCTTGATCGCAATTTCATTGGGCGGATGTACAAGCGCGCCTCCTCCGCTGGCCCGATCTCAACATACGGCCACATCACAATTGGTTGCGGAAGAAGTCCATGCGAATGCCATCGCAAAGCAACAAGACAGCCATAATGGCGACGATCCCGCCGTTACGATGGTTGGATATGGTGAACAGACATCTTCAAGTGAGGTCGTGTTTGCCCAGCAGTTTGACTTGGATCCGCCCATTCTCGTCAACAGAAACGAGGATGCATTCGGCAACCAGAACCAGACTCTCGTCGAACTGCAGACGGACCAAAATGACGGTACAGAAGCGGGAGAGAGCGGAAAGTCCGATGCAGAGGGAACGGCCACGAGTGCAGTCGCCATTGCTGCGAACGGCGTCCCCGTCGACTATTTCGTCAGCCAAGCACTCGCTGCCCACCCCAGCATCCAAGCGGCACGGCAGCGTGTTCAAGCAGAATACGAACGCATCCCACAAGTCACCGCCCTGCCGGACCCACAGCTGAACAACACCTTCTGGCCATTGCAAGACAACGCATTGCAAACCGCAGGTGGGCGGATCGCCAACCAGATGTCGCTTCAACAAGGCATTCCGTACCCCGACAAGTTGCGAACCAAAGGCACGATCGTTAGCCGTGAAGCCCAGATGGCGCAGGCAGAGGTCCAGCGGATTGAGCGGCAGATCACTGAGTCCGTTCGATTGGCCTACTACGAAGTTTGGTACGCAACGCGAGCGATCCAGATCATCGAAGAGACACGTGATCTCGTTGACGACCTAACCAAGGTGGCGGAAGCTCGCTATCGATCCGGCGGCACCCAGCAGGACGTTCTGCGAGCACAACTCGAAACCGACCGACTCGATGACCAGCTTGTCCAGCTACGCAAGCAGAAACAAGTATCTCAAGCCGATCTTGCCGCCCTCTTGCAGCAACCTTTGTCGCTGATGCCCGAGGTACTTGACGAACTGGGGTTGGCCGACGCTCCGATGCAGCTCGACGAGTTGATTGCACAAGCCGAACAGTGCAATCCGAATCTACAAGGTCTCGCGGCTGAAATACAGCGTGATCGTCAAAAGCAGCGGCTCGCATGTTTACAACAGTACCCGGACTTGATGGTGGGGCTGAACTGGGGCATTGTCAGCGACAAAAACAATGTGCTTAGCGGCGTCGCCGATGGCCACGACAATCTCAGCTTTACGGTCGGAACAACGCTTCCGATCTGGCGTGAAAAGATCAATGCGGGCGTTCGCGAGGCAAGTCGTCGGACTAGCAGCACGCAACAAAGGCTCGAAGCCGAACGAGACGAGATCTATGGCCGCTTGCGTCGCTTACTTGCTCAAGCCGATTCGCTGGTCGAACAAACTGACATCTATGAAAACCGCTTAGTGCCGCGAACGGAAGACACATTGAAGCTGGCGATTGCCGATTACCGAGGCGAACGCACCGACTTCTTCACCCTGATCGAAACCTACCGCGAGTTGCTGATGTTCGAAACCCAGCTCGCCCGCATCAACGCAACGCTAGCGGGCACGATTGCTCAGATCGATCGCACGGTTGGATGCCCCTATTAAAGTAGC
>CAXBHV010000723.1:0-4533 GCA_963974855.1 uncultured Rhodopirellula sp.
AACACGTACCCCAAGCGTAAGTTTTGAAGTTGCGAATTTTTCACAACCCGAAGCGTAAGCGAGAGAATCTCGATCTAGTCGCGGTTCCTCGCTGACACTTCGGGTAATGATTCGCCTGGTAATACGACAATACCCCCAACTTCAAAATGTGTAAGCCTCGAGGACTCGGGAGCCCAATGTCCGAAAGCTACGGAACCGGCGCCAGCGATTGCACAGCTCGCCAAGGTTCATGGAACCAGCAACGCCACCCACCGGAATGTTTTTCTCCGGGCCAACCTATCGCCACTTCGTGGCTATTAGTTAGTCCCGCAGGGACGGCACGATGTAGCCACGGACGTGAGCCCGTGGATGCTGGAGACAGCGCGATTCCAAAGCCCCGAAGGGGCGACATGAAACTTCGACCGCTTGGAGTGATTGAGACATTTCGATAGCCTGTCACCTGCTCGCGCTGAAACGATGAGGTTTGATCCATTTGATTTGTCAAATCCCGAACCTTGCGTCTTATCCTGGCGCAGCCTCAAGCAGCCTGAATTGGAAATTGGCAAAATGATTAAGAACCAAACCACCTCGATCCTGGAAATCACTTTGCCAAATAATCATTCTGCCAAGCCCTCGCACACAGGGGGCAGCGGTGGGTGGGGCTTCGCCGGGGGCTGACTCGGGGTTCGGGTTTGGCGGGTACCGAGACGCTTAGTCAAATAAGAGGACTGGAGTGACAATTCCCGCTTTGGACTTTTGAGGTGGGTTGACGTGCAACGACAACCTCCACTGCAGTACGTGAACGCCATTTGCCCCATTATCACCCGCGACAATGGTCGTCACCGGCTATTTGATGATTCACGGTATTACGAACAATTTACCGATCGGATACTTGTTCCGCTGATCATGCAACCAGAATCCCCCTGTCCGCACCAGCAACACCGTCAATGACAACTGCATCAACACGACCGTTCAGCACAGAAACGCCCCCCGCCTCCTTTGATTTGTCCATCAATGCAAAAGGCAACCTTGCAGCGGCCAAACGGCAGCACCGCATTACTCCGGGGCATCCGGGTGCGCATTCATTAGCGCGAGCAATCATCAAAGAGACCTGACCCATTTGATTTCTGTGACCCATTTGATTTCTGTTGACCCATTTGATTTCTGACCCATTTGATTTCTCTGACCCATTTGACTTCTCTGACCCATTTGACTTCTCATTTGACTTCTGCATTTGACTTCTGTGACCCATTTGACTTCTTGCATTTGATTTCTTGACCCATTTGATTTCTTGACCCATTTGATTTCATTGACCCATTTGATTTCATTGACCCATTTGATTTCTTCGTACGGTTCGATGATCGTGTCAGGTTCGATAACAAGATGCTTAGCCGACGCAATGAAGTAGGCGTCTGTGTGCTGCTCAGCCCAACGTCGTGATGCCTGAAGCAGCGGCCCGGTGTAGAGTTCGCACGCTGGGGCGGCTCGATTGGCTTACTCTTTTCCGCAGCCGATCAGGGCGATGGTTTGCTTGATAAGAAAAGCGAGAAAGTTCTATCGCTGCTTAAGCGATGAACCCGTCGGATAGGGTACCTTCAGCACGCATTGCAAAATAAGATCGCTCGACACCCTCTGGCCGAGTGTTGTTTGGTGGCGTGAGCACCGATAAGTCTGGAATGTCTTCTGGGTAACTCATCAATGAAGCGAAAACCTTAGGATCATTCTTTTGGCAAATGTCGATGATCCGCATCCAGGTCAGTCGCCTTCGAACTAAATTCGCCGAATTCAATCCCATTACCATGATGACGCGGTGGGCATCGTCGGTTAAACCGGAAAGTCGTCCATCGAGATGGACTCGAACCGCTGATTCCAAAAGAGCTCGTGCCGGATCAGGAACCTGCCGTTTTCCTTTGCGGAGATTGCAGGTGTGACACGAATAGACAAGATTGTCGTATTCCAAACTCGCCTCCGGCGAACAAGCCACCGGCTCGAAATGATCGAGGTCAAACTCACCCAATCGCTTTGCCCCACTGTTCGCGAACCAGACAGTAGACACAGCGAAACGAAAACTCGTCACGTAACCATGGCCGGAACGATTGGACGTTTGAATAACCACTTGGCCCGTGACGACGAACTAACGGTCCGCCCGGGTATGTAAACGCAAGCGGTGGCACACTACGCATCCCGCTGAGAGAGTAGCCGCTTGTGTAGCTTGAGAGCTTCCTCCATCGGCGGCGATGCTATTTTATCGAAGTGGTTTTCTGCCATCCGTTGCAGACTCGCAAGCTCGGCACGTTCCGGCACACTGATCGTGCCAGCAATCTCACGATCAATCAATTCACAGCGACGGTCGTCTTTATCCTGTGTCCACTGAGAATCATCTACAGTCGCACCCACTTCCTCCGACACGAACCGCGTCACAGCAAGTTGGATCAAATGCACAACGTCCTGCCCGGTCTCGTTAGCACGAGCGGTAAGGCAATTTTGGATATCGGCAGGAAGATCGATTTCGTACTTCATGCGTCCATTGTATCACAGAAGACAACAACGTTGCCAGCGATTCCCGCTTCCCAATTTTCCGACACGGCAGGCGTTGCTTCAGTACGGGGTGACAGCACGTTCAAACGCGGCGAATTCTGCAGTTGAGTTCATTGGCAAAAGATATCCCGGTGAAGCTTGCCTAACCTAGGCAAATGCCATTTTCCCGCTAGTTGCGGACTACTTCTCTATCATTCACAAAATCGGGCTCGTAGGGCGGGTTGGCGGCAGACCATACACTTTGATGATGGACGGCAACTTGCTCGATTTCCCAATAGATCTGCTCCATCTGTCGCCGAAAGCTTTTCGCGTGAATCCTTCCGGCTTCAGGAAACTCGGGATCGAGCACGTTTGAATAGACAACGACACCGAGCACCCAGATGCAATATTCTCGTGAAGATGGATGCGGCGTCCTTGGGTGAGAGTGAACTCGCAGTTTCGGCATTTGTATATCCGAACGAGCCAAGCGGTCTCGGACGCTTTTGCCTCGAGCTATCAACGACTTTTCAAAGCCCTCCGTGTTCGCCATCGACCACGTAAGGTCAGCTCCAACGCTCAGCTCAAATTCGAGGAACGCGCCATCGAGACAGAAATCGCGATCCGTAATAAGCCGACCTGACCGCTCAAATTGTCCTAGACCTCCGGTGGAGGCCAAAATGGGCAAGATCGCTGACTGTTGAAAGAATTCTCGCCGCTTCATGTTTCTAGTTATTTCCGTGAAGATTGCACCCGTTTAATACTGACATCACCCTGCGAAATTGTACCAGTTGCGAAGTACGTCGCAATGAAAAATCTCGTTAGCAATCCGAGGGTGACACGAGCGGCGCGAGTTTTGAGCGGATCAGCAGGGGGCAGCGAATCGACCTTGCCATCGGCCATAGCGAAGTCGATGACGGATACATGTTCAGGGACTACCAAAACTGCCTCGCTTGATCAAATCGAGCCTCGACGATCGCATCTCGCCGAACGACCGCTCGGGTCTCGATCTTGGTGCCGAGTGAGCGTTTGAAGCGTCGGCCACCGACGCGGAGAACGATGTGGATGGTGCCCGAAGGCTCAGGATGAAGTGACGCCATGATTGGACTCTTTCGCTCGAATGGGGAACCCTGAGCGTAGAGAACGTCCCTGGCTCAGGCCAGCGACGCGAATCCAATGTTAAATCAATGTGTCACTTGTTTTGTCACTTGCTGAGTGACACTAGGTTTTTGACGATTCGGATCGTTCAAAAACCCCGTAAAAATCAATGCGGCCGAGAGGACTCGAACCTCCACGGGATTAACTCCCACTAGGCCCTCAACCTAGCGCGTCTGCCAGTTCCGCCACGGCCGCTTCTGTCGCGTCTTCGCTCAGCAGTATGCAGAGTTTTGCCTCATCAGCCGTTTTCGTCAACTACCCCAATGCGATTCCTGTTTCCATAAGCAAAATGCTGCTGCTTGGAATACCCATTGTTCCTGTTTTGACGACCAATCAAGCTAGTTGAGGCCTGAGATAGCCTTGTCCACTCGTGCGGCGTTGCCGTTTGAAAGCAGAGGAGCCGAACTCGCGTGGGAAGTTCGTCCTGGTTGCTAAACGTCGAATGTCTTGGCGACTTTCGCTACTCGATTAAACGAAAGTCTTGACGACTTTCGCTACGAATGACCCGATGTAGCGGAACTTGTCGCGAGTTTCGTTCCACAACCGCTTCATCCCCTGACCGCCGAAAGTCTTGACGACTTCCGCTACGATTTGGACGAAAGTCTTGACGACTTCCGCTACGCAACTGGACGAAAGTCTTCGCGACTTTCGCTACGCGCTTGGACGAAAGTCTTGGCGACTTTCGCTACGACGTCGGCCGCAGTGTCGCTTACAAATCAAAGTTCACTCGCTTCCGCTTTCGGCCTCGGCCGATCATCGCGTGCGTCCAATCCGTATGCAGCAGCTCTTCGCCACCGGCGAACTCGCGTATGATCCAACCGCGGCGGGCGGCGGGTGATCCCGATGGCGGTGATCGCCGGCGACGGTCGACGTTCTTCTGAT
>CAXBHV010000724.1:0-4530 GCA_963974855.1 uncultured Rhodopirellula sp.
CGGTGACGCCCGAGTTGCACGAAGCATCGCTGGCAACGCTTCGCGATCGTTACGCACGTGTGATGACCCTCGCTGAAGCGACGTCGACCATCCGTCGCCTTATTCCGTCGTAACCAGCTCGCATCTTCATTGTTCTTGGTCATCGAGCCAGCATGAAAACGCGATCGAGACAATGCTCGTCGAATCGAGTATCTTGTGGTTCTGGCTGTCGACCTGTTTGTTATTCCGAGAAGAATCACCCATGGCTTACCCACGAATCGCAAGTTTAAAAACGCACGATCAGCAAGGGGATGATTCAACGCTCGCACAACCGATTCGACTCAAAAACGATGTGATCGGGAATCGATTTTGTATTCTGCCGATGGAAGGTTGGGACGGCACGACCGATGGCAAAGCGAGTGAGCTGACACGTCGCCGCTGGCGTAATTTTGGCATCAGCGGCGCAAAATTGATCTGGGGTGGCGAGGCGGTCGCGGTGCGTCACGATGGGCGGGCGAACCCGAACCAATTGATTATGACCGAGTCCAATTTGGCGTCGATCGAGTCATTGCGTCACGATTTGGTTGCCGCTCATGAAGAGCGTTTCGGTAATAGCGACGATCTGCTTGTTGGTCTGCAGTTGACTCATTCAGGACGTTTCGCCCGTCCCAATGAAAAAGCTCGCGCCGAACCGTTGATCGCTCAACGCAATCCCGGGCTCGATCCCCGATTCGGTATCACCGACGATTCAAAACTGCTTAGCGATAATGATCTCAAAAAACTGATCGAAGATTTTATCGCTGCTGCTGTCCGAGCCCAACGTGCCGGGTATCGCTTTGTCGATGTGAAACATTGTCATGGCTACCTCGGGCACGAATTGTTGGGTGGACATGATCGCGCGGGCGAATTTGGCGGCTCGTTTGAAAATCGCACGCGGTTCTTGCGAGACATCGTCGCCGGAATTCGCTCGGAAGCTCCGCAGTTAGAAATCGGCGTTCGCGTTAGTATTTTCGACTTCGTTCCCTACAAAGCCGGCGATGACCGCGTTGGAATTCCTGAGCCCCATGCCGATCCCAAGTTGATGTTCGGAGGCGATGGCTCTGGTGCTGATATGGATTTGAGCGATCCGTCGCGACTGATGTCGCTGTTTGAGTCGCTGGGGATTGAATTGGTTTGCTCGACGGCCGGAAGCCCGTACTACAATCCGCACATCCAACGGCCTGCGTATTTCCCGCCGAGTGACGGCTATCAACCGCCCGAAGATCCCTTGGTGGGTGTCGTTCGCCAGATCCAAGCGACGGCGAAAATCAAACAGATGCATCCCAATTTGACGATTGTGGGATCCGGTTACACCTATTTGCAAGACTGGTTGCCCAATGTTGCACAAGCCGTGGTGCGAACCGGGATGGCCGATTCAATCGGCCTGGGACGCATGGTGTTGTCGTATCCCAATTTGCCAGCCGATGTGATCGATGGCAACGTGATGACACGAAAAAAGGTGTGCCGTACATTCAGCGATTGTACGACCGCACCTCGCAATGGCATCGTCAGCGGATGTTATCCGCTGGATCCTTTTTACAAAGCGATGCCTGAACGCAAACAATTAGCCGATCTGAAAAACAACGGCTAAATAGTCGCTGATCGCTCCGCGATCTTGGCGTTGATGTGCGTTGATGCCTCGCATTGTCGCACGGCTTTCCAAGCCGTTAGCGTGCGTCACGCATGACCGTCGAAGCGAGGGTCTCCGCGTTCCAAACGCACCGAAGGTTCACCGCACCGCTACCAGCTTGGAAAGCTGGGTGACAATGGTGTATTGCCTCGTATTGTCGCACGGCTTTCCAAGCCGTTAGCGTGCATCACGTTTGACCGTCGAAGCGAGAGTCTTCGGGTTCCAAACACACCGAAAGTTCACCACACCGCTTCCAGCTTGGAAAGCTGGGCGACAATGGTGCCATACCCTCATTCTTCGTTAGGGACGTTACGCTCCCAGCTTCACTCGTTTGCCCGTTTTGGCGCTTTCGTAGATTGCCTGGATCACTTCGATACTACGACGACCTTCGCGACCATCGATCGAGCAGGGGCGATCTTCGTTGATCGACGAAACAAACTCTTCGAACAACATGGTGTGGCCGTGGTGGCCAATCGACGACGGATCAGCCGCTCCGCCACCCGTCTCGGTCTTGCCCGCCATCGTTGCACGAATCTCGGCATCCTTTTCGGTTTCGTTGGCAAAATTCCAATCGCGAATGTCTTCTTCTTCCAGCACGGCGGTTCCTTCGCTGCCGCTGATTTCGATCCGCTTTAGCGATCCCGGGAACGCGGTCGTGGTCGCTTCGATCACACCGAGTGCCCCATTGGCGAATCGCAAATTGGCGACCACCACATCTTCGACTTCGATTCGCTCGTGAGTCATCGTGTCCATCATCGCGCTGATTTCGACCACGTCTCCCATCAACCACAGCAGCAAATCGACACTGTGGATCGCTTGGTTCATCAACGCCCCACCGCCATCGAGTTCCCATGTGCCGCGCCATGCACCGCTGTCGTAATATTCTTGGGTGCGATACCACTTCACGTACGAATCACCCATCGTGATTTTGCCGAAGCGGCCTTCTTCGACTGCCTTTTTCATGATTTTGCTCGACTCATGAAAGCGGCTTTGGAACGTCACGGCGAGCCGGACGCCGGCATCTTCGCACGCTTGGATGATCTGATCGCATCGCTCGACGGTGATTTCGAGCGGTTTTTCGACGATCACGTGCTTCCCAGCCTGGGCGGCCAACACGGCGGGGTCACGATGAGCACCGCTGGGGGTGCAGATTGAAACCGCCTGAATCTCGGGATCGGCTAACATCGCTTCGATCGAGTCGTACGATTTACAGCCATTTTTCTCGGCAAACGCCGCCGCTTGCTCCGGATTTCGAGTGGCACAGCCCACCAATTTGGCGCCTTTGGCGTCCTTAATAGCCTTGGAGTGAAAGCCTGCGATCATGCCGCAACCGATAATACCAATCCCAATCGTCATCGTTTTCGCTTCTCTAGTGGGGTGAATGTTTCTTTTGGTGGTGTTTCCAGATTTGCTCTCACACGATACTTTTTCTATAGCTTCTTTACTACCTGCGATCACGGTGCCTGCTTGGCTCACGCCGCTGTCACGACCGCGAAGAGTTTGCATGAATTGCCACGTCTACTGGACGAGGCTGCGGGTATCGCTGCGCATGTAAAGAAACTTCGCCCGCGAAAACTAGCCTCGGGCAAACCCTCTCGTCGTTCAACGAACCTTTCGTTGGCTTTTGACGGCGTTTGGGGCTCGATTCGCGGTCTGTTAGCGGCCGCGATTGCTCAGCACAAACCCAACGTATTAGTGTTGCTGCCCAATGCGGCCGACGCCGATATCGTCGCAGGCGATGCGGTTGCGTTTGGTTTGACCGATTCGATCTCGCTGCCACTCTCCTCAGGTGGCCAATCCTCAGGCAACCATCACCACCGCGACGCCGAATTTGCCGAGCGGCTGCAAGTGCTGCAGCGACTGCAGGATCGAACCTCCGAGGACCCACATCCGCTGTTGGTGACCGCGTTTATCGGCGGAGCGATGCAGCGAGTCCCGTCGCCCGAGCGGCTCGATTCGGCAACGCGAGTGCTGAAGGTGGGCGAAGAGGTGAATCCCGAGACGATTCGCCGTTGGCTTGCCGAAGCCGGCTTCGCGGCAACGACGGCAGTCCAATTTCCAGGCGAATTTGCCACTCGTGGCGGTATCCTCGATGTTTTTTCGGCCGATCAGCCGAATCCGCTCCGGATCGAGTGGTTTGGGGACGAGATTGAATCGATCCGCCGCTTCGATCTTGGCAGCCAACGCAGTATCGAATCGATCCGCGAAGTTGAAATCACCGCGATCAGCGGCGAAGACATCGAAGAGAAAACGGACGCCGAAACCAATTCCTTCGGATTGCTCGCCGATTACCTTCCCGATGATACCCTCGTCGTGCTGGTCGATCCCCACGACTGCAAAACTTCCGCCGATGCGATCATCGATCGCTCAGGCGGCGACCCGCGCTTCGTCCCCTTTGACGATTTGATCGCTTCGCTGCAGCGGTTTCCGATTGCGGTTGCGAGTTCATTGAACGAGGCGGTTGATGGCGATGTTGTCGACCTGCGATCCGCCAGCGCCGACGGGTTCGCCGTTACGCTGGACGAGGCGTGTAAGCGAATCGATACGATCGCCGATAATCACGACATCATTTTGGTCGGCGACACCGCGGCCGATAGCGAGCGATTATCAGAATTACTTCGCGAAACGAATGCACAATCGCAAGGCCGTTTGCATTTGACAGTCGCCGAGCTGAGTGGTGGATTCCGCTTGGCCAGCGCCGAGGTCTTGGCGTTGACCGGTGCCGAGCTGTTTCATCGCAGCCCGGTCAGACGCCGGCAAACGCGAGCTCGTAGCAAGCCAATTGCAAATTTGTTGCAACTCGAAGTGGGCGATCTGGTCGTTCATCTTTCGCATGGGATCGGTTTGTATCGTGGATTGCAGCACATTGAAAAGAGCGGGCA
>CAXBHV010000725.1:0-4517 GCA_963974855.1 uncultured Rhodopirellula sp.
GGTTCAGGTAAAGATTAACATCGTGCGTGGCCCGTCCGCCCGCCAATATGTCAACTTTGCCATCGCCATTAAAATCTTCGCACCACAGATCTTCGCACGCCATCATCGGATCAAGAGTCGTGCGTGTCCAATGTTGGCCTCGATCGTCGTCCGCTTGATAGATGAAAATCCCCGGGCCTTTCACGGGGCCGTTTCCGGGATTGCGGTACGCTGCGATCACTTCATCGGAGCCGTCGCCATCTAAATCGGCACACCAAATCGCATGTCCCTGTGAAAACGTATCGTCCAGCACGATGCGCTGTTGATTTTCATCCGTCACATTCTTGCCGACATAGACCACCACTTGGTTGCCGTGCATCGGTTCGATCGTGGCGATCAACGACGTGGACGGGGAAAGGCGTCCGGTTTTAACTTCACCACTGCCGCGTTGATCAGCAGTGTCGCTATCGGCTCCTCCAGCGATCCGCGTGACTTGAAATCCGTTCTCCTCACTCTTGCGAATCCACGTGATGCCTTCTTCGCTGGCGGTCAACGTTTGCTCAGCACCGTCGTCCCCAGCGGAGGGCAAATGCCAATGGTTGTGGGCACGATTGAGGCTGCCGTCGACGACCACGGGTTTCCATTGGTTTGTTTCGGGATCTGCGGGGACCGGAAAGGCCAACAGGCGGATGCCGCTGTCGCCGGATCTGTTTAAGGGAGTCACGATCAATTGTTTGCTGCCGCGGCCGAGTACGTCGGCCCACCGCATGCGGTGGGTCCATGGTTCGGATGAGATATCGAATACTTGCCAAGGTTCGTTCAGCGTTTCGCCACGCCGCAGCCAATGGATCGTGCCTCCATTTTTGGGCCAGCCCGCGCCGAGTGCAAATTCGACCAAGCCATCACCATCAATGTCGTGAGCCGCGATGCAAACATGGTCTTTGGGGACTGCATCTTTGATCATCGAGTGGCGAGTCCAATTTGGATTTTGGTACCACACCGCTTCGTTTTCGCTGATCGCGACAGCGTCAGGCTGCCCGTCATCATTGACGTCTGCTGCAATCACGGCGTAACAAACGTTGCCGATGTTTGCATCAAGTACCACTTTCTCGAACGAGGGAACTTCAGCGTGGATGGAGGTCGTCACCAACGCTACAGCCGCGAACGGCATCAGAAGTCGGTTGAGCATGAGGATCTCGGGGAGATGTGAGGAAGCGGGCAATGCGAGTGACGTCGCGGAACGGCTATTATGATCCTAGCTGATTCGCTCTTCCACCCGTTTAGGAGCGTCGGATCAACGACTTAATCGGCCGCATCTTCGTAGATCGGCAAATGGCGGTAATAAACTTCCAGATTCAGCAGATTCATCGTCGTCACGTACAGTCGTCCTCCATGGGGACTCCAGCGATCTTCGACTGGCAGCATGGGATGCCAACTGCCTGCAGCATCGCCGTCTTTGATTTGGCTTTCCAGCAGCAGCGGGTTCAAGTAGTCGTTCCATTGCTCCCAATATTTTCCACCCATGTGAAACATTACTTGGGTTGCGTAGTACCAGTAATATCCATCACGCAACGGTCTATCGCGTGTGCCCATTTCGGGTGGTGCTTCCAACAGGTATTCAGCAGCCGATTGCATCGCCTCGTTCTCGCGTTTCCAGCCTGAGTACATTCGCATCAGCATCCCGACGGCGGTCATCGTATGCGTCGGCGTTCGACCATGACGTTGCGACGGCGTGTTCGAGGCAAACGGGTTGTAGCGATAACGGTCTGGACGCGACTCACTTTGCTGAGCATAGTCGAGCCATTTGTCGATGCCTTTGTACACATCGTCGGGGATTTCCAGTCCCGATAATTCGCCGCTCTTGAGCGCCATCATCATCCAACCCGAAACGCTCGTGTCACTGCTGACCTGTGCGGCATAACGCCATCCGCCATACTTGCTGTGCTGAGTGTTTCCGATGTAGTCGATGCAGCGTTGGGCCGGTTTCTCGAGTTCTTCGTCTTGCGTCATTCCATAGGCTTCGCACAAAGCCAATGCCGCGATGCCATGGCTATAGAAGCCCACGTTTCGATCGCTGAGCGGATTCTCGCTGCGGTACAGGTCGCCGTTGGTTTTTTGGTTTTTGACCAAGAACTGTATTCCGCGTGCGACGGTGTCGGCGTATTGGTGTCGCTTGTGTGTGTAGCCTGCTCCTTGGAATGCAAGCAGCGACAAACCCGTTGCAGCCGTATCACTTTCCAGTAGCACTGCTTCGCCGTGTCCGGAAAGAGACCAGCTGCCATCGTCGTTCTGTTTATCCGCAAGATAGGCAAGTCCGAGTTCGATAGCTTCTTCGGTCGCGGGGCCGACCTGTCCAGCGGGCGTGGGGGCGGCGCCACCTTGGGTTCGCATCACGCGACGGTTGAAGGACTCGACAGCGGCGATTTCTGTTCCCTCGGGTGTAACGGGGCCACCGACTTCGCGGCGTTTTCTTGGCTGGTCTGCAATCTCAAGTTCACCAATTTCGGGCAAGTCGCTTGAGGGGACAATGCCCGCGAATGAATCGGGGCGGTCCGCCAGACCAGCAATGGATTCGATCGCCATCACATCGAGACTGGGGCCAAATTCCGTGTCCGGGGCTGTAATCGGTGAAGGGATGCTCGACGACGCTTCGCTGCGTTGTCCGCTGACGTTACCTGTCTCGCTGCGGTCGCTCATCGCATCGCTAGGAACTTCGCTGCCTGCGGCGGCAAGCGATGCCATTTCACCAGGAATCGTCGGGGCGCCCACCGGAGCAAACTCGCTGCGATCTCCGCGACTGAAACGTTCTGGACGTGCTTGCGGAGAGCCTCCTGTGCTGACATCGGGAACTCCCATCATCGCCGACAAATCACGTCGCGTGACGTTGCTTTGGCTTGCCGAAGCGGATGTTGGCGAAGGAGTGCTCATTGCGTCGGAGCTTTCGAGTTGTGAAAGTTGAGCACCCGCAGTGTTGCCACTGCGTTGAAATGGAACATCCACCGGCGAAAGCATCTGATCGGCCGACTTGCTAATCGCAGCCACCGCGACCGATTGAGGCGCGGGGCTGGCGCCGGCCGGGGGCGAAGAGGCATTGGGCGCGGTGCGAGGACGGCTGCGGCTGGTCAAACCGAGTTCACCGACGGTTGGCATCGCTTCGGATCGATTCCTGGCTGCAGAAGCAACGCGTTTCGCCGGCGGAGTCGGCAGCATCTTCGTCGGATCCGGTGTCTCGCTTAATTGTGGTGCCGACGAGCGAGTGGCCTTCCGGGGAGTCGTCTCAACGATTTTGCGTTCCGCTGCGTTCGCTTCGGATTGTTTTGCTGCCGCTGGGTCGAGTTTGGGAACATCGGGCTGTGTTGTTTTTGGCGAACTCAACTTCTCGCTTGATTTCTCGCGTCGGGCAAGCTTGGAGGGCGAATTGGCGGGCCGAGGTTGCGACGGTGATGGCTCTTGACGCTTCATCAAGAATTTTTGCATCGGACGTGGTTCGACTTCTTTCGGCTTCGGCATCTCAAGTTTTGGCGCCGAATGATCCACGGGCGGCAATTGACGCATCTCTTTGGGAACGACGCGAGATGTCGTTTCGACTTCCACCGGTTTGGACCAATCCGGGGTTACCGCATCTTCCTTGGGCGTTTGAAACAAGTACTCGGGGACCGTTTTGCGAATCGGTGAACGCTCGGGTTTGACGCCCGCAACAGACTCAGGAAAAAATTGGCTAAAGATGACCACGTGCACCGCCAAAATCAGCAGCATCAAGTGGATGAAAACACTGAATAGAAATCCAACCTGAATTGATTTGCGAACGTAGTGAGAAACCAGCCCACGCAGTGCAAACGACATCCCCAACGCGATCAGCGGGACAGCGACCACGTAAGTGTAGGCGTTGAAAAGCCAACGAGGATCGTCAAAACGAAGCCGCGTTGCGATCAAGTACAGCACCACCGACGACAACGCAACCAACCAAACGTCCAATGGCCACATTGCATCGCTGGGCTCTACAGACCGATTCGGTGGAGGAACCGATCGGTGTTTCGGCAGAGGTTTGGGGCGGTTCACGTTGCTGCGAGGTTCCCAGGGAATTTGGTTATTGTTGAGTGCAGTGTCACATTGGTCATCCGTGATTGGCGATTCGCCGCTACTGGTCTGGACCGTCAGTCGTCGTCACTGAATAGTCACTAATTCCGGTTCGGTTGCAGGCATCCATCACGCTGACGACCGGTTGGAACGCGGTCGCACGGTCGGCTCGGATCACCACGGTTTGACTGATCGGGTTGGCCGCGACGGCATTTTTGAGTAATTCTTGCAGCGTCTCTAATGTCGTTTCTTTCCCACCGACGTAGATGGTTCCCTCGGGATTGATGTCGATCACGATTTCACGTGGTTTGCTTGTCATTGGCACCGCGCTCGTGGCGGTGGGCAATGAAATGTCAATTCGTCGCTCTTGTTCTTCAAACTCGCTGGTGACAAGAAAAAAGATCAACAGCAAAAACACCACGTCGATTAACGGCGTCAAACTGAGGGTTCCAGCGACAGTC
>CAXBHV010000726.1:0-4514 GCA_963974855.1 uncultured Rhodopirellula sp.
TAGACAAAGACATCGGTTGACGCTCTAAATGAGACTAGGGCTATCACATCAGGTCGAATGATTCATCTCGACCTGCTCTGGCAAATTCACTCGCAAACAACGGTATTTGATATGAGCAAAGAGGCATCCACCGATCATCCCATTCACGAATTGATCCGCCAGCGATGGAGTCCTTATGGATTCGATAATCGCGAGGTTTCGCAACAAGACATCGATAGTTTGTTGGAAGCAGCTCGATGGGCTCCGTCGTCGTACAACGAACAGCCGTGGAGCTTTATTCTGGCGACTCGGGACGATAGCGAACGATTCGAACAACTGCTGTCGTGCTTGGTCGATGCCAACCAAGCTTGGGCCAAGTCCGCACCCGTTTTGTTGTTGTGCTGCACGAGTTTGACGTTTTCGCGTAACGGCAAACCCAATGCGGCGGCAACCCATGACTTGGGACTCGCTGCGGGAAACATTTGTCTAGAAGCGACGGCGCGTGGATTGTCCGTTCACCAAATGATCGGAATTCACGCAGACAAAGCTTGCGAAGTCTTTGCCGTGCCCGACGGTGTCCAGCCTTTGACGGCGATCGCCATCGGTTACGCTGCGGAGCCAACAAAGCTTCCTGCGGAACTGAAAGAACGCGACCTCGCACCGCGACAACGCAAATCGTTGTCTGAGTTTGTGTTTACAGGCAAATGGGGAAAACCGGCACGGTAATAATAATAAGTGAGGGGTTTTCCGTAGCGGAAGTCGTCAAGACTTTCGTTTTGCAGGCTGGTCGAAACCCTTGGCGAGTTCCGCTACGACAGTCATAACACCGGCGGTCCTAAGCAGGTGGTCAGTTCTCCGAGCGACACGGCATCACGTTCCGCTGAGCCGATGCCGGTTGATTTTTTCCCACACGACCCCTTCCCCAGTTCCATCGCCACGAAAGTGCAGGATCGGGTTCATCTGTTTTCGGTTCAAACACTTGATCGTATCGCTAAGCCGTCGCTTGGAATCTTGTTCTGCATGCGGCGGCAATGGATCATCAATCCTGGCGGGCCAGTTTTCTTCCTGAAACGCACTCAGCACGGCCTCTTGGTTGTGCGCTGTCCATTTGAACTCTTTGACGGAAACACCGTTGAACCGCAATAAACGCCGTTCCGGGTCCCACTGAGGTTGCGGGTCACCATCGCTCGCCGATGGATCCGATGCCGAACGAATGTCGTTCATTGACTCGATCGCTGTATCTCCAATCGCGATCATGGTTTGTGTGGTTACTACCGTTTCCCAACGTAGAACAATAGAGACGCGAAAAATCGATTCCGCTTTTGGTCAATATGAAACACGTTCGTTCGGGGAACGTCAAATCGCCACTAGGGCGGAACGCACGTCCATCATCACGCTCTAACGTGACTTCGCATTGATGTTCAACATAGTGGCTGCGGACGAGCCAACGGAAATCATTTAGAGTGAGTCCAAACGAGGTCAAACGCTCAAGTTCGACAGCAAACTCCCAGTAGTTACCACTCGTCAATTCGGCATAGTCAACTGCCTCTAGCATTGAAGCCAGGGCGGGGCGGAATCGAGCAGGCAGAATCTCGTAGCATGTGTCGCGATTAGAATGCACTTTGCCAACTCCCGTGAAGTTCCACGTAACTTCCTCTGGAGACACACAAACTGCCATCGACAGTTTGGCCCCCCGAATAGGTTTAGTTTATCACCCCTCCGATGCAACAGCAATAAATCTCGCTGCAAAATTTCGGCAAACAAAAAATACTTTCCTGATTGTTATCCAAATCGGAAATTCCCAGTCGTTGCGACTGAGTGGATTGTGTTTGCATTCGACGTGTCGCGTGCTGGAACGCGGGATAGACGAGTTCTTCTGGGGGATTGTTGTACTTTTACCTTGTTACACTGGATCAATCTTAGCATCGGTCGGCATTTGTCCACTGAACGACGCGAACGTTTGCGCACTATTTGCGCTCGGATGCCCCAACGTGCAAAAAATGCAAGTTGCAAAGTCGAGCGTCTGTGCGGCAACATCGAGTTACAACGTTGCCACGACGACTTCGGGTCCGGCTCGATAGCCGATCAGCGCCAAAAGCGAAATCCGTTTGAGGCACCAGACAAAATCGATTTCTTTGATCCCCATCGCGGCGACGTCTGCTGCCGATCCGATGATCAAACAGCTGCCGCCAGCTCCAGCACAATAGGCCAACAGCATCCAAAATGGATCGTTCATCGGCAAGACGTATATTTCTATCCCGCGGCCACTAGCGGAACATTGTCGATAACGTCAGACCTAGAACCAGGAACAATCATTGATGCCAAGGTTGGATGTCTATATGGGGAGGAACTTGGCGGTCCGCCAGCGATAGTTTTCCCGGCATTGAAGTACGAGAAACCAATCAACGGAATAATCACACAGACAAGACTGCCGAGGAAAAGCTCTTGCATCACTACGGCGGTGTCCAGCTTGTGTTGGACCCACAACATTGTCGTGGTCACGTCACCAATCACGGTCCAAGTACCGCCTGCGATCACTACAAGTCTGACAATTCGTAAACGATCTACATGATCGTGAATCAGTTTCCTCAGCAGCGATACCAACACAATCGTGGTGGTCAAATTGTCAATTGCGAAGCGTCGAAAATTTGCATGGGCGTGCAGACGAACTGCAGAGAATGAATTGCGCGGCATTGCAGACAACCTGAAAAAAGCTGCCCCGTTACATCATCGTCGCGACGCTTGACGCTTCACCGCACAATCCGCCGCTGGGATTCGTGCAGCGTGTGGCAGCGGCTTTTGACAAAATACAGTAGAGATTGGCTGGATTTTGCGGGATTGTATGATTGCGTTGGCACGTGGGGTTGCTAGAGTGAGTCTCCCTGCCGCAGGACCCATATTGGGGTCTGCTAAAGCATCACAAAGCGTCTCAGACGCTGACACGCATTTCCTCGAACTCAACTTCCCTCGAACTCAACTGGATTCCGCCTATGTACGCCACCTCGTTCCGCATCGCTCTTGCGGTTGCTGCTCTGCTGACCCTTTCGTTTTCAACGTCCGCCATCGCCGAAGACGCGGCGTGGATTTCCTTGTTCGATGGGAAGACGCTCGATGGATGGCAAAAAGTAGGTAAAGAAGAAAGTGTTTGGGAAGTCAAAGATGGCGCGATCACTGGATCAGGCCCTCAGTCCATGTTGGTCACCACCGAACGCCCCTACAAGAACTTTCGTTATCGTGCGGAAGTGAAGATCAATGATGGAGGCAACTCGGGTTTGTATTTTCGCACGACCGAAAAGCCTGGATTCTCCGACGGCTACGAAGCCCAAATCGACAGCACTCACACCGACCCGATTCGCACGGGATCGATTTACGGTATGTGCCATGTGTACAAACAACACGTGAAGCCCGACACATGGTTTACTTATGATCTCGAAGTACGTGACGATGTTTGGCGCGGTCGCGAGATGACTCGGATCAAAATCACGATCGATGGAAACGAACTATACGAATACCTCGATTTTGAAAAGACTTTCAAAGAGGGCTACTTTGCCTTCCAGCAACATGATCCGGGCAGTACGGTGAACATCCGCAAAGTCGAAGTCCAACCACTGCCATAACCCAGACCGCCTTCCAATTATCCGCGGACGAGTGCTATCGACCGCCTGCATTTGAACGCGAATCAAGGAGCGAGCAGTTCGCTCGCTGCTTGGTTCGATGTTCGACAACCCGCCTTGTTTTTCCCACCCCACACAGGCCTGCTGCCTGTCATCTTCCCCCAAACCATCGAGAATCTCGCTATGCAACGACCCTTTGTATTTTTGTTTTTGCTGCTGACCGCTGGCGGTACCTCCGTCGCCGAAGACTCGACTTTTGTCGACCTGTTCAACGGAAAAAATCTGGATGGGTTTACCCAACGAAACGGAACGGCGACTTACCGCGTCGAGGATGGTTCGATCGTTGGCAAAACCTCCGAAGGCAGTCCGAACTCGTTTTTATGTACAGACAAACTGTACGGCGACTTTGAATTGACGTTCGATGTCAAAGTCGACAGTGCATTGAATTCGGGAGTCCAAATTCGATCGCAATCTGTTGGTGACAAACCCGATGGTCGCGTCAACGGTCCTCAAGTCGAGATTTCGCTCGATAAGATGGCGGGATATATCTACGGCGAGTCGGCTGGATGACGCCCGATGCAGATCGCAAACCGCACGATCACTTCAAAGACGGCCAGTGGAACTCGTACCGTGTGGTGGCGAAGGGCAATAAGATCCAAACCTGGATTAACGGAACGCCCATTTCCGATTTGACCCACGAAGAACGCTACAAGTCACACCCACGAGGATTCATCGGTTTGCAAGTTCATGGGATTCGAGCCGGGCAAGGACCCTACGAAGTCCGTTGGCGAAACCTGAAACTGCGTGAACTGTAGACTCTGTGATTAGGAATACGCAGGTCAATCTGAGTCATTCCACATCATGATCTGAGCCGGTGGCGCGAGCCGCGGGCATCTTTCCTGCAATATTGAAGTGCCCGCG
>CAXBHV010000727.1:0-4507 GCA_963974855.1 uncultured Rhodopirellula sp.
ATAGCGTCAAAACGCCAATTTACTGAAAGACTTCTGACTAACTGCTTATAACGCCAGACCGCTTAGGATGCGCTATGCTCGAGCCAGTGCGAAAGCTTGACGAGCAATTCACGTCGGTCGATCGGCTTGGTGATGAAATCGCTATATCCCGCCTCAAGACATCGCTGCTGATCACGCTGTAGCGCGTTCGCTGTCAGTGCAATGATCGGCCCCTTAAATCCTCGATCTCGCAACTGTTTTGTTGCGGTGATCCCGTCCATGACTGGCATCTGCATATCCATCAAGATCACGTCGATGTCCATCCCGCTGTCACGATAAGTGACCCATTTCTGAACTCCCTCTGCTCCATTGACTGCGGACAAAATCTCGCCTCCTGCAGCGCGCACAAACGCTTGCACCAAGAAACGGATATCGCGACTGTCGTCCACCGCCAGAATACGCCCTGATATTTCGAGCAGCTCGTCAGGTCTTTCGGAGGTTTCGTTGGATACGTCAGCTTTCTGGGTTTCCGCCTGTGCTGCGGACGGCGAGATCCATTGGGCGTCCTCCAATGAACCTGTCGACAATGTAAATTGGAACGATGATCCCTCGTTCATCGTGCTGTCGACGCTGATCGTGCCATCCAACAATTCGACCAAGCGGCGAGTGATCGCTAGTCCCAAACCTGTGCCGCCGTGCTTTCGCGTGGCACTATTGTCGAGCTGCTCAAAAGGGGTGAACACCGTTTCTAAATCGGCTGCCGGGATCCCGATTCCGGTATCAATCACTGCGATTTCAAGCCGCTGGTCGTTAGCGTGACAGCGTATCACGATTCGCACTTCGCCATGTTCGGTGAACTTGATCGCATTGCCAACCAAATTGATCAAAATTTGCCGCAGCATCTTCGAATCCGTATGGATCGCACTTGGAATTGATCCTTCGTACTGGACATGCAAATGCAATCCTTTTTGTGCGGCGCGGCCGTTCAACAGAGAGTGCACATGGTTGATCAGCGTGACGATGCTATGTTGTTCGCGGCGAACGTTGACTTTGCCCGCTTCGATTTTTGCCAAGTCAAGGATGTCGTTAAGGATCTCGCAGAGGTGATCTCCATTGGCTTTGATCGTTTCGATACATGCTTTGTCTTCGCGATCCTGCAGCCGCGGATGAAGCAGGTCGGCAAAGCCAAGAATCGCGGTCATTGGCGTGCGAATTTCGTGACTCATATTGGCCAGGAACAAACTTTTGGCTTCGTTAGCAGCTTCGGCCGCGCGACGTGCCTCTTTGAGTTGATCTTCGTATTGATGTCGTTCAGTGATATCGATCGCGACGCCGGCGATATGAGAGGAATAACGCCTGGGGGGATCCCCTGCAAAGATGGTGCTGCCACGCATCATCACCCACCGCACCTCGCCATCGGGCCGGACAATTCGATGTTCATCCTGGAATTCGCCATTCCCGGCAGGGTCCAGACTTTGGTCCATTTTCTGCGAGACGCGATCACGGTCGTCCCTATGAATCGATCTCAGCAGTTTATTTAACCGTAGGGTGTCGTTATGATCCGCGGGCAACCCGAGCAGCTGCATAAACTCGCGGGACAAACTTACTTGGTTCGCTTGCATGTCACCATAGTAAGTGCCAAATCCCGCGGCCCGCGCCGCCAAACGAAGGCGTGCCTCACTTTCGGAAAGCAGCCGCGAGAATTGCTTCTCGGCCAACAACAGCCTCGAAACCTCGGCTTCGGCAAACCGCCGGCGGTCGATTTCCTGATCCGCCGCGACGACGGCATCTTGGAGTTCGCGTCGTGCCGTATCGAGACTCAGCAGTAGACGACTCGATTGTTCGGCTGCGTCGCGAGCTTCCATCGCGTGGCGTGCTGCCGTCACCGAGGCGAGTTCGCCAGAAACGCCGTATGCAAAAAGTTCCCAGCCGCGTTTTGCTTGTTCGAACAAATCGAGCGCCGCAGCCGATGCGAGCGGATCCCCTAGCAACACGATCACGAGCGAGCCGATCGAAATACCGCTGGCCGAACAGGGCTGGTCTCGAACCGGATAGGCGAGCGTCGCGGTGTGACGAACGGAGTCACGACAATCTCGCAAATACTTCTGCCACGATTGCCCCTCAGGCAACGTTTGTGGAAAACCGGAGATCGGCAAAAAATGCCCAACATCGGCGTCCTCGGCGA
Organism: uncultured Rhodopirellula sp.; assembly: GCA_963974855.1. Lineage (GTDB taxonomy): Bacteria > Planctomycetota > Planctomycetia > Pirellulales > Pirellulaceae > Novipirellula. The sequence continues at coordinate 2,165 of CAXBHV010000727.1, forward strand.
ATACGAACAAGTGCTCTACGCCAAGACCGCGTGCGATTTGTTCGGCGGATTCGCGTCGCGTCGCGGGGTCCGCTAGCGAGGCGATCCAGTCTAGCGTCTGCGCAAGATTCATAGCGTGGCTCAAACGGGAATGACGCAGACGACAGCGGTGCAGTTATGAAAACCGCTAAACTGTCCCTCCGCTCGCGCGATTTGGCCATACGTATTGCAGCCGACAAAGTCGGTCCCCAGTGTCTCCTGCAGCGCTTGCAATTCTAATCCAACGGAATCATCGCTTTGGATCTGAAGCGGGACGCGAAGTTTGTAGCCGTCGGTAGTTTGAACCCCCAAAACATTGTGCAAAAAATAAGGCAAAGGGGCGTTGCGGTCAAATTGTTGGTTAGTGGCCTGAGCGTGTTCGGCAAAAACATCCGCCGCAGTGGTCGCATTTAAACTGACCACATCGGTGGCTCGCGACTCGGTAACTCGCAACAATGGACCTGCATCCCGCCACCCGTGGGCGACCCCGATTCCGATCGGTTTGTTCGACAGGATTTCGAGTGCGACGACGGCATCCGTGGCCGCTTCGGTACCACAGAAGACATGCGTCGCTTCGAAACGGGCATCGTCCCCGGCACCGCCTCCGACGAACCGGTATCCGCCACCCGTGGCGATGGTCAATTGATTCAAAAACTCTTCCACATGTCCGGCCAACGCATCGGTCAACACCAACGCCGTCCGATAACGAAAATGATGCCGATGCTCGCCCTGCCATGATCCCGCCAATTGTCGGGCTACCGCTTCGGAACCCTGCCGCAGGCCCGTCGCCATACTTGCCGAGAATTCGATTTCGTCGGAACAAATCGCCACTGCGCATGCAGAACCGTCACTATTGCCTTGCGAAGTAAACTCGCCTGACGAGGAACAACCGACCAAGACGTGCGGTTTGCACGTATGCCGAAGTGCTGTGAGTAAGCAAGTGTAATCGTATTGCGGGGACGCAAACAAAATGACCGCGTCCGGTTCCAGCCCTGCCAACGAATCGCGAAGTTTTTCCCCGAGGTCGATGCCGGCAGCGTTTGAGTCAGTCAGTTGGGTTCGTGCTACGGCGGATTGAGTCATGAATTTTGATGAGCAGATTTGGGCAAAAAGGATCAGCCGTTTATCTTATCAACTGCGTAATAGCGGAGCTAGCTGCGACTCAACGGCAGGCCCTTCGTTGCCGTTGCTGTTTGCATTTTGAGGGGTTTTACCTGCGTCTGCAAGGTTCTGCATCTACCCTGCAGGAATTTGCAGCTACGGGTCCTCGGTCGAAGCCGCATTTGCTTATCAAATTTGCGAATCCTGAATTTCTGCGGAACAATTGATAATTTTTCGAAAATTGATTTAGCGGCAATTCCTGCGAGAAACTGTTAAACGGCCACGGGAGCAACGCTGCGGTTGCATCACACGGCACACGGCGTGCTTGCACTGAGCGTTTGTCGTACCAGACGACACGATATTTCCCAATAAAAGCCATCGAGGATCGATTCAATGCAAGATGTGTCCGCGGACGTTGACTCGCGCCACGACGGTGACGTCATCCCGACATCCGACACCGCATCTGCAATTCGAGCCGCGATCGCGCATGCGGAGCACTACTTGCCCTCGCAGGGACCGATCTCGGTTTTCGTCCATCACAATACCTTACATTCCTTCGAGGATCTGCCGTTCGAAAAGGCGGTGCTTCGCGGCGGGGAACTGTATGGTTGTGAACCGTATCTGTCGGAAGAGCGTTATCGCGACGAAATTGCCAACGGACGAATCTCTGTCGACGACTTGCGTCATGTTTTGATGGATGAACTTGACGACGACGCAGACAACTTGGTTGCGAGTTTTGGTACGCGCTACACGTTGCGGCTAGCGATGCTGCAGATGACGTTGCATACAGCGCCCGATGCGGAGTTGCGTTGGTTGCTCGTCGAAAGCGATTTGCTGAGACGATTCAGCCGCGAAATTTCCCCCCAGCGTCGCGAGCAAGTCATTCAACATACCCGCAACTGGGTTATGCGGAACCGCCAATATGGTCCTGTTCCAGGGACCGTCAAAACCGCTTCGACGTTGCTGCCGCAAGTCGTCGAGGACGTGATCCACGAATGTGACGGCAAAGACATCGAAACATGGTCCGATGCACAATGGGAAGTGTTTGTTCTAAAGCTAATGTGGGCGGTGTGTCACAATGGTGTCGAGGCGGCAGCGCTCGAAACCCACGTGAAAGAAGAACCTGCGCGTTTGCGAGACTTGTTGCTCTCGATCACCGGCGACGACATTGATGTGACGGTCAACGAAGTCTTGATTCGCTTTTGCGGTGCCTTTCTCGATCAA
>CAXBHV010000728.1:0-4493 GCA_963974855.1 uncultured Rhodopirellula sp.
ACATGATGCAGTAAAATACGATCCTGCCAACAAAAATCCCCAACGTTTCGTCGACGCGGCGGCGCACCGGCTTGCTGATGATCCGCGACAGATAACTGGCGACCAAATAGCCAAGAAAAATGACAGCCAAACCGATCGCGGCCAGGAACAACTGAGGCACCAGATGCAATGTGGTGTACTCCATCACTCCCGACACGTCGCCGTTGGTCATATCGCCAATGAATTCGTGGGTGGCCTCGGTAAAGGATACGCGCGGGCCATTGCTGACCGCATCCGCCACGATTGGTTCTGCTGTCTTGGCCTCTTCGGCTAAACCGTTATCTAAACCGTTGTCCACGACGAAATCCCTTCCTAATAAATCTGGATGAAGAGGGCCTGCTCAAACGAGGGGCACTCTCCGCCGCTGCTCACGGCCCATCAGTGTAGGTATAGAAAAAGACACTATCGCGAGTAAAGACGAACCCAAGATGCGTGAAACAAACAGCGCGTGTTTGCTATCAAAGTGAAACGCGGCCATGTTTTTACTTACCCGTGCCCGCCTGCTTACCTCAGAAAGCATCCGACTACTTTACTGGCAAATAGATATCGGTGATCCGCTCACGCGGGGGCGTGTCGCTCGGGGCGTTGCGATAGATTTCGTAAGCGTCTTGGCGAAGCACTTTTAGCTTTTTGTAGCGGGCGTATTGATAGGCACCGCTCCATGCGTTCCCCAAGTTTTCGTAGCTGCCGATATGCCGAACGTGCAGTGCATTTCCAGCAGGCAGATGACAGTGCGTTAATCCGGCCGCCATTCCATCATCCTCGGAAACCGCGTAGCCCCCGATGAAGGAAAACTCGTTTTGCTTAAGATCGCAGGGGTGATACACGCTGACCATCGGCGCATCGATCGACACTTCGGCCTGTTTCAATTTCTCTTCCGTTGACGAAAAAACACGCTCCATCGCAGGCCCCATGTTATTAGGCGGAGCTGCATCGCGGACACCGAAAACATCGATCGAAGAAACCGACTCGACACCATGAACTTCGATTTTCGAAAGCACTTCGCCGGTCTCAAGATGTTCACGCAACATTTTTAGCCCGCGGTCATAATCCATGCCGATCAATGTCTGCATGTTGGCCCGCATCCAAAACAAGAACCAGGGCAAACTCCCCTGCATTCGCCAAGTTACCCTGGCCCCCGCGTCAGTCGGTTCGAAATGAAAATCGACCTTCGATTTCGACTTGAACGGCTTGGTGAAGCGAATCTCTTCGTTGATTTCTCGGGGGCGATCGAGTTTTAGATGTTCAATTTCCCCCGCGCCAACGACATCCCCTTTCCAGCGATAAATCGACCCTACGGAGTTTGGATTGTCGGAAACCGTTACCACCGCGTTGGGATCGATACCCAACCACGGCGACCACTTTGTCCAGCTGCCAAAATCAGCAACGCAGTCGAACACCGTTTCGGGCGGCACCGCCATTTCAATGGACCGGGACACTTCAAAAGCAGCCATCAGCGAAACTCACTCTAAGCAGGTTTGCGAAAGGATACGGCACGACGCTCAAGTCTAACATGATTGAAAATGGAAGTCCGTACGCCCCGTTGTTATCCAACTCCAAAATGGGTCTTACCCAAACGCCGCAACGATCAATCCGATCGCATACGTTTGTCTAGTTCGCAGATTTGGCTGGGGCGAAGCCGTGTGGCTGGGGCTGCAGCCTGACTCGCTTTGACTCGCGGACCCCATGTGGCGGTCATCAAGCCACTAAGGCGAATCTAAGCGGAACTGTCAATCCGAGTGTGAAAACGGTGCATTCCCGGTATCCCCCCGCTTGAATAGCGTTATTTTAGAAGGGTCTGAAAGAACACTCCGACGCTCGTCAAACGGCTTCGAAAGCCCCCTGAGTTTTGCCCTTTAATAAAATGAGAGTTCACGCGATGTCAGCCAAGCCCCCAACGTCGAACGAACCTGCGGCGAAAGCCACGTCCCAAAAACAAACCACCGCTCCAAAGCAATCAGCGCCCGTTTTGCAACAAGCCTCAGCACCTCAAGCGACTCCGTCCAAACCCACCGCTCCTCTCACTCAGCGGATGCCGGCAGCACCTGTGACCCACGTTCCGCAATCGACAGAGCGTTATCGCTGGCTCGGCGCCCATCTGGAAACACGCGACAACGTCGATGGTGCCCGCTTTGCCGTGTGGGCTCCCAACGCGACCGAGGTCAGCGTGTTGACCGACGGCAATGGTTGGCAACACGGTGCGGATTGGCTGACCGGCAGCGACTCAGGTGTTTGGACCGGCTTTGTCCCCGGGGTCACGCATGGCACGTCGTACAAATATGGCATTCGCACTAAACATGGCGAAGTCCTTCACAAGGCGGACCCTTTTGCGTTTTACGCCGAGCATCCTCCGGCAACCGCCTCGATCGTGTACGACATCAATCAATACAAGTGGGCCGATGACGCTTGGATGGAAACGCGGAGCAAGAGTGAGTGGCTTCGCGAACCAATGTCGATCTACGAAGTTCATCTGCCATCATGGAAACGACCTTGGGACGGACGTCGCTACCATGGTTACCGTGAACTGGCCGAAATGTTGGTCGAGCACGTCAAATCGCTTGGCTTCACGCATATTGAATTGATGCCGATCACCGAGTTTCCTTACGATGGGTCGTGGGGCTATCAAGTCACCAGTTACTTTGCTCCGACGAGTCGCTTTGGCGAACCAGACGACTTTCGCTTCTTCGTCGATTATTGCCACCAAAACGGTATCGGTGTGATCATGGATTGGGTTCCTGCCCACTTCCCATATGACGCACACGGCTTGGCCCGTTTTGATGGCACGGGGTTGTATGAACATGACGATCCCAAGCAAGGTTTCCATCCCGATTGGAAAACCCACATTTTCAATTACGGCCGTCATGAAGTCCGCGACTTCTTGCACTCCAGTGCTCGATTTTGGCTGAAAGAGTATCACATCGATGGTCTGCGTGTCGACGCGGTCGCATCGATGCTGTATTTGGACTATTCACGAAACGATGGCGAGTGGGTACCGAACTGTTTTGGTGGCAACGAAAACTTTGAAGCCATCAATTTCATGAAAGAGATGAATACACATCTGCATGCCGACTTTCCGGGCACGGTGATGTTTGCCGAAGAATCGACATCGTTCGGCGGTGTTTCTCGCCCCGTCTACACCGGCGGCTTGGGCTTCGGAATCAAATGGGACATGGGATGGATGCACGACACGCTGGAGTACATAAAACGTGACCCCATCCATCGCAAATACCACCAAAACGAACTGACCTTCCGTTCAGTTTACGCTTACAGCGAAAATTTTGTGCTGCCACTTTCGCATGACGAAGTGGTTCATGGCAAAGGATCGTTGATCTCGCGAATGCCCGGCGATGATTGGCAAAAATTTGCCAACATGCGTTTGTTGTTCGGCTACCAGTACGCGGTGCCGGGCAAGAAGTTGATGTTCATGGGCTGCGAGTTTGGCCAGTGGTCTGAGTGGAAATATGAAGAGCAGCTCGATTGGGCGCTACAAGAACACCGGTTACACGGTGGTTTGCAGCGTTTCGTCGGCGATTTGAACCGTCTGCACAAAGATTATCCGGCGTTGCACGAACTGGATTGCGACCCTGCCGGGTTCTCTTGGATCGCGGCGGACGATGCGGCCAAGAGTATTTACACGTTCTGCCGCACATCAAGTGCCGGCCAACAAGTCGTTGTGGTGGTCAACTTTACGCCGTCGACGCACGCGAATTACCGCGTCGGAGTCCCTGAAAAAGGGGCGTATGTCGAGATTTTGAACAGCGATGCAGAAGTCTATGGAGGCAGTAACTTCGGGAATTTGGGGGCCAAAGAAACGATTGACGAAGAAAGTCACGGTCGTCCCTATAGTCTCGAGCTGAACATTCCGCCGCTAGCGATTATGATGTTGACGCTCGACAAACCTACCTAACCCGCTTCGTTGGGTTAGCCCCTCCCCTACCCCAACCTGCTTGCTAGGCATTTTATGAGACTTTGCTGCATCGCTGCGTCCCTGAGTTTGCTCGTTTGTTTTTCGACTGCGATGGCGGCACCGCCATCGTTTGATGATCCGAATCCTCAGCACTACAAATTCTCGACTCGAGCGAGCGAGATTGATTCGCGAGTAAAGGCTCATCCGGAAATCAACTTTCTGATTGAAACGGACAAAGGCAAACCCGCCGATCTGCAACATGCCTCGGTTGACACGCGTGTCGCCCCGCGGGGCGAATTGGTGATTTGGTTGATGGGGCACAACAGTGGCCTGTTCGATCGGGTGAACAGCTACGGGCTGCACGCGATGCAAGTCCATTATGCGAACAAATGGTTTGGCATTTGTTGTCAAGAAAAACCGGTCAGCGAACATTGCCGTGGCGATATTCGTTTGGAAGCCGCGACCGGCGAAGACTTTAGCGACGAGGTCGATATCCCCAAGCCCGATGGCATGATGCAGCGCGCCTACCAATACGTAAAATGGCTGG
>CAXBHV010000729.1:0-4493 GCA_963974855.1 uncultured Rhodopirellula sp.
CGGGGCGCCGATGACGCTCCGCTGACACTCGCTGGAAAACAAAAGGTGGGCGTGCTGGTGTGCTACGAAGATATGGTTGCCGAGAATGCCGCAGCCACGACCCGGGAAGGCGCCGAGTGCTTGATTGCGTTGATTAACGGATCGCGATTCAAGGACGTCGATACACTGCAACAACATCTGTGGTTGGCACAGCTTCGGGCGGTCGAGAATCGCAGAATGCTGGTGCGATGTGCCGCCACCGGCATCTCTTGTCTGGTACAGCCCGATGGATCAATTTCAGAACGTTTGCCAGCACAGAGAAGCGGCATGATTGTCGCGTCCGTGCCACTGATCCAGACTCAAACCATCTACACTCGCTATGGAGATTGGTTTGCGTTTCTCGCAACCGCCATGTCGATTGTAGGCATCATTGCAATGAAGTCAGCGAACCGCTAGGCAGCAAGAAAGGCATGATCGGATCGGTCGTTGATGGCTTTGCGATCGGGACATTCGATCAGTGACATTCTTAGCGGATCAAGGGCAAACGCTGGGGTGAACGAGGAGCTGGCTTTGCTTCGGGAGCAACATCCGCCACTTCGTCCGCGAAATGATTGATTTTCACTTTGCTGTCCAGCGGTTGGGAAATGGCAATGCGTATCGTTGATTTTGACTTGATGTTTCCTTGTGCGATCCGAACAGGACGGCGAATTTGTTTGGCTGGTTCGGGGGTCGGTTCTGGGGGAGCAAGAATCGAAACGGCCATCCGTTTTTCTGGCTCTGCCGCTGGCATGGTGACGTTCGGTAATCGCGTCGGCGGTGCCAGATGCGGTTTTGTCTGGTTCATCGCAGAATCGGCAGGGACTTCGACCACCGGGGATTCTAGAACGCGAACCGGCATCGTTTGCTGCGCCGGATGCGTGAACTCGGAATTCAAGGATTCAAGATCTGAGGACTCAAAATTCAAGGACTCAAGATCTGAGGACTCAAGATCTGAGGACTCAAGGTTCAATGACTCGGGATTTTCTGCGGCACTCCAGTTTTCGACATGAGGACCGACATCACACGACGCGTCGCATTCGGGTTGCCGTATCGAAGGAATACGAAGTCGAGGCCGGCAAGGGGGCAGCGTGCAGGGAGCCGTACTGTATTGAGGCCTGCCAGGAACTTTTAATGCGAGGCCTGTCTCGTTGACTTGGCCGCGAATGTCGAGGTTGCAATGAGGTGTTTGGCATTGAGTGTTATTGCAAGTCGTATGAGCCCTAGCTTTCAGCAGTAACCCGGTTTCATTGACATTGCCGAGGAACCCAGAGCTAAAGCCGCCACACTCATCACATCGGGTTTGGCCGCACTGCCCATCGCAATTTCCGTAGCAGTAGGGGCGAGGCGGCAGATCGGCGCACGGGCGGTTTCCCGAGCATTTGCAAGCGTGATAACCATCGCCCCAACCAGCGCCGATTAGACGACCAAGTTGCTGCAACTTACTGGGGGTCTCTGCCACGGCATAGCCACCTCCAAGCAGCATGACGGAAACCGAGATCGCGGCAACCATCGAGCTTCGTTTGCTCCGTAGACTTTTTCTCGCTACGGAATCCGCGGAGGCCATCGGTCGATTTTCGTGATTGAGTTGTTTCATCGGATTGACGCAAGTTTCAGAGAGATTGGCGGCAAAATGGCAGCGCGACTGACCGTGTTTAGGATCTGTTTGGAAATAACTTTGCTCCCTGGTGGCACAGCTTCGCAAACATTTCACGGAACCATTGGGCTAGGTGAAAGGCGAGCTTCGACATGGGGCGAAGTGATTGCCGAACAGGTCCTACGTCGCCTCACGATTTGATCGTAATGCGTAGACTCGGTACTCATGCCCGCCAATCCACTCGTGCGAGTATTCGGAACATGTCCAACTCGGTTCAGCGTGGCGGGTAGGAGAGCCGAAGCTACCTTCGGATTGATTGTGAGATTACGGACGATTGCTGCTACTGGGTTAATCGGTCCATCCGTCATCAACGTGCGGTGTTGAAAGCGGATCCGCTCGCGATTCTCTACTTCTAGAGAGGGTCTTAACGATCAGGATGACCTTGCGGGAAGAAAGCGGTTCGAGGCTCGATTTGCCGCGGTGAAAACCACCATTTGCCAAATTGAGCAGAATTTGAGTGCTAGAGTGAAAAGGTCCCAAAAACGTTTGGGGGGAGCAGTTCAGCCTCCTGAGGGACCCAAGGGGCGATCCAAAACAACTTTTTTCGCTTCCCTACTTGGCTCTCGACCGCCCACTTAGCGGCGATGTTCAGGCAAGCGAGGGAACAACAGGGTTTTTGGACAGTTCGTCCGAAATTCACCCACGTCTCAATTGTTGACAACACTATGTCCAAGCGAACTCGATTCCTGGTTGACCCGAAGGTTCAGTGGTCCATCGCCGCCCGTGTTTTAGGGCACTGGTCCATTTTTCTGATGTGTCTGATCTGTATTAACGTTTGTGTCCGCGTTTTTGCGGCTGTCATCAATGAACCGTTCTGGGGAGCGTTTCAATCCGCGATCGTCGCCCAGGCACCCATTGTGATGGTGATGTTTGTGCTATTACCCGTGTTTTTGCGTGATACGTTGGTGATGAGCAACCGATTCGCCGGACCGATGTACCGTCTGCGTACGGCGCTGTCTGCTCTGGCCGGTGGTGAATCGATCTCGGCAATCAAGTTCCGCACCGGTGACTTTTGGTTATCCGCCGCGGACGATTTCAATATCGTTCTAGTGCAACTGAACTCGCTAAAAGCAGAGAACGAGCAATTGAGAAACGAAATCAACGCATTACGTGACGAACAAGTTGCGGTTTAGGCGATCGGCCTACGATTTCTGCATTTCTAAAGATTTCTGCGACTGTAGGCGGAGCCTGTCTTCGCGAGGCGAGCAAATATCGTCATAATGGGCACGGGTGAAGAGCTTTTCTTCACCATCGATCAGCCTCGGATAACGGATTTGCGATAGATGGTTTTTCAGCAACGAGTTGGGATAGCGATCCCTTTTGTTCTCGTCAGCTTGACGCTTTCGATGGGGGATTTTGCCCCAAAACTGGTGGCGCAAGAAGTGGCTGTCGCGGATGACATCACCGCAACGCAAGGCAAGAGCGGTAACGCTGGAAAAGCCGATGCTGCGAAAACGGATTCGGCTGTCGGGGCCGGTAAATCGGAATTTGACGAGGCCGTAGTCAAACGAATCGACGCGGAGTCTCCCGAGCAACTTGCTGCGGTATCGACGTTGCTCGAATCCGCACTGGCAAAGGGACTGAACAACGAAAATAAATCGTTTGCCGAAAAAATGCTCGCCAGCGTCCTGGTTCAGCGCAGTCAGCAACTGGTCGCGTTGATGCAGCGAGTCCGCGGACGCCGCATGTTGCAGATTCGCGATGAAGCACTTGAATTTCTTCGCAAGGCAACCAAGAGTGATGAATCGCTCGTCGAAGCCTATCTGATGATCGCTCAGCTGAATTTGTTGCCTGAGGGAAACCGCGATGAAATGGCGGAAGCGACGTCCAAGGCGATCGAATTGCTAAAGGACGAACCGATCCAGCAGAGCCGAGCCTACGTGTTGCGTGCGGTCGCTCAAGAAGATGACGAAAAGAAAATGGCGGATTTGAATTCGGCCATCGAAGCGGATTCGACCAATATCGAAGCGTTGCAGGCGCGAGCCGGTTTACGGATGCAAAGCGATGATGTCGATGGAGCGATGTCGGATCTAGAGAAAATTTTGGCCGTCGATCCAGGCAATCAGGTCGTCGCGCAAGCCGCAGTGCAACAATTGCTCGACGCTGAACGTGTCGATGATGCGGTCGATTTGATTACCAAAACGCTCGCAGCGAAACCAAGCGAAGGAATGTATCGGATGCGAGCAATCTTGTATCGCATGCAAGGCAAAGAAGACGAGGCGTTTGCCGATTTGAACAAGGCACTCGCGATGCAACCGAAAGACCCTATTTCGTTATTGCAACGCGCCGAGATCGCACTTTCGCGTGGTGACATTCGCGCCGCCAAACGAGACCTTAAATCTGCGATGGGAATCGCCCCGCAAATTGCCGACGCGGAACAGACGATCGTTGTGCGAGTGTTGATTGCGGTCGAAGAAGGCCGCATGGCCGATGCGATCAGTGATATGAAATCATTGGTCGACCGGGATCCCACCAGCATCATGCGTCAATTGCAATTGGCCAATCTGTACCTGCGAGACGACCGACCTCGACAAGCCATCGAAACGCTTTCGGCCGTCTTGGATCGTGATCCCAAAAACGCTTCCGTCCTACGGTCCCGTGCCGACGCACTGCTCAGTGTTGGCGAACATGCCGACGCCGTGGCCGACTACGAGCGTGCTGCCAAAGTAGCGGACGAAGACAGTGTGGAATTGCCTGGCATCCTCAATAACTTGGCATGGGTTCTGGCCACTTCGCCTAACGACGAGTTGCGAGACGGCGAGCGGGCCGTCAAATACGGAAAACGAGCCGCCGAACTGACCGAGTTCAAAGAGGCTCATAT
>CAXBHV010000730.1:0-4471 GCA_963974855.1 uncultured Rhodopirellula sp.
AGGGCGTGCTCGACCTCTCCCCCGACTTCGTCGGTGGAGAGGTAACTGCAGTATCGGCCGGAAGAAAAACTCACCCCTATTATCCGACGTAAATAGCAAAGTTTTAGCGGTCCAGGCTTGCGCCGTGCCGCTACTAAAATGGCCATTAAACGTTCAGCTTTTACTTGTAAGCTTCTTTGGTCGTAATGCCGCGACGCTCGTTATTGAGCAGCCCTTCAAAATTCAACTGTTGTTCTTCCTGGTAGATCGAATTTTGTCGGAACAAGTTGTCTCGCAGCCCCGCTTTGCCTTTACTCTGCGGCTTCTGTCCAGCCATGGCGTTTGGGGCGGCCTCGGCCGACGCATTACCCGACACTGAGGATGTATTGGCTGCGGCGATCGCAGACTGCAGATCTACTTTGCCGCGGTAAAACGCGTATTGATTGTTTTGATGAGCCGCAATCACGGTGCTGGTGCCCTTGATATCGTCGGCGATCATCAAGCCACGTAGGTCCGAATCATCCGAAACAAATTCATCGTTCGCCGAACCGATGACCTTCACATGAACGTTATTTAGGAATTGATCACTCTTTGTATCTTTGACACTGACCCGGACGCGTCCCGATGTGGCGTCTTCTTGCACGACAAGTTCCAGCGGGCTCACCAAAACTAATCCCGACGCATAGAGGTTTTCGCCTCGACATACAATCAAATAGGCTCCCTCATCCTTCAGCGGCAATTCGAGTGCCTTTTCACGGTCACGAAAATCACGACCATCCCCCAATTCGACCGTGGCCTCGTGATACGGTTTGATTCCGGCCAAGTTGATTGCAGTAATGCGGTCCAAGTTTCTTTGTAGCAATCCAAACTTCATCAGATCGATTCGGTAGACCTTCACGACCGCTTCGGCGATGTTACGAAAACGCAGTTCGACCGTTTTAGGACCGTCGGGCTTGATCGAGGTGACTTCATCGAGCTCGACCGCCTTGCGATTAAAAAAGCGGATCGCTTCGGCAGCGTCGGCGAACCGCTCTTTGACTTTGGTGTATTCCGCAATCGCATCGGCAGCATCGCCCAAACTGTGATAGACCTGGCCCATGATATAGGTCGCTTCCCAGCGATTGTCGGCAACTCGAGTGCCGCCGGTATCGGGATTGGGGAACGTCGCCTCAGCTACTTTGCGACACATCTGAAGCGCTGCTTCGGGATGCTCGAGTTCAAAATGACAGTACCCGATCATGTACCAAAACGAATCGAGCAACCGACTCTGCGGATAACGCTGAGCGTATTTATCACAGCGATCGATCGCGAACTCGAACCGTTCTAGATCGATCAGAGCCGTTGCCAATGCGAAACTGGCTTGATCGTCTGCGGGATCCTTGGGCCAAGTCGTGACGAAGTGATCGAGCATCTTGATTGCCGCATGGATCAAGTGCACTCGCGTGATCTCAGCTGATTTCAACTTCGCATCTTCACTTGCCTTAGCAGCGCGTCGATACGTTTCCTGGGCCAACGCATACGTCGCCGTGGCAACATAGGCTTCGGCGGGATAGTCATGCAGTAGCCGCTCCATCACTTGGACGCTACGCACGAATTCGCCTCGTTCGTTTAAGAATCCAGCGACTTGCGATTCACGTTCAAAGCTGGCTTGAACCGTCGCTCGGTACACCAAGTAGCTGCGTTCATATTCGCCGAGCTCGCGATACGATTTCGCCACTTTCAAAATATCCTCGAACGAAATTTCAACGTCTGGGAATTTCTCTTTTAGCACTTCAAAGTATTTAACGGTGTCACTGTGACTTTTTCGTTTCAGTGACGAAGCGAACAACCACTGAGTGACGTTCTTGAATTTGTCCGCATCGAGTTGCCAATTTTCGACCAGCTCCGTCAAATAGTGATGGGCCGCGTCGAAGTCGGCTTTCTCAAACGCGTGTTTGCCAAAATAATACTGTTCGTCGGGAGTCAAACGGTACTCATCCACTGACGCCTCGCCGACATCGAGCACTTCGAGCGTTTTGACTTCCGAGATGGAAAACAACGAAGGTTCGTAGAAGCTACGCAGAATCGACTGGGGAGCACGAAAGTTTCCAGGGATACTGCCCACCAACGTGTATTTGATATCCGAAGGATAATTTCGATCTCCGATGTAGAACGTGATTTGGCCCGGTTCAATCTCAAACCGTTCAAATTGTCCTGACACGGATCCGTCCAACACCGAACATCCCGCTGGAATCGGTTCGGTCAGCACCAGATAGTCGTACTTCTCGCCGGTACGGTTGGTAACGTAGTGTCGACGTGGATTGAGTGTGACGACACCACGCTGGCCCACCGGCAATTGAGTCAACGCATTAGTGAACGAGCGGTAGTTGCCGTTGATGACGTCAAAGCCACGTGGCACGTCGCGGCCGTCGAGTTGTTTTTGAGCGGGTTCGTAGATGCGACTAACGGTCCACTGTTTTGTTGAACTCTTGATCTTTTCTGCTGAAACGAAGCCCGTTAAAACGGCAGAGTAGCTGAAGGTGGCACGTCCTACCAAATTGAATTCGATCCGATTGGGCTTTTCGTGGCTCAGCAAACTTTCATCGACCACGATGCGACGCGTGGCGTCTTTACGAGGATCAATCGCCAGAGTTTCGAGTTCGTGATCGTTGACAGTGAGAGTCAATTCAAACGGCTCGGAAGCATTGTCCGTCGCAGCGTTCCATTTCGCCAAAGCGGCAATCGCAGGTCCGTTTACTTTTTCGATTGGCCAACGCGACCCAACACGGGCGGACAACAACGACTCCGTCATCTTCTCCACATTCGTATTTTGAGGATCCATTTCTTGCAGTGCCAACAAATAGATCGCCTGTAACTCGGTCACATTCCGCATCCAAGGCAATACCGTGTCACGATCCTCATCGCTGAGCAGCGAATCGCCGCCAGGAATCTTGATCAGTGGCAAAATTTCGAGTCCCATCTCTTTGTGGTTCATTTCGGCGAGCGTCAGTGCTAAATGGATCAATCCTGAGAGACTCAATCGATTGCGTTCGCGATACAGTCGATTGGCGAGCGAGAAATCGCCGCATTTCGAGACTGCCATCGCATGCAATAGAACGGTTTGTCGCTCGAGGTCACTCGAATCCGTCTCAGTAAACGCCGTCTGTAAATAGGCTTTGCCTTTTTCAATCGTCGCTTGTGGAACAGGGAAACCAATGCTGCGAGCGACATGAAGGGCCCACATCACACGTGATGACAAATAGGGATCCGCGGCTTGGGCATCAGGATTCCCCGACCATGACCAACCGCCTTGCTCGCGTGCGGCCGAGACGAGTTGTGTCACCGCCGAGGCAACTCGCCCCGACAACGCTTGCCCTTCGGGCGTGTCGGAATCTCTAGATTGACCAATCATCTTCAGTAAGGCCGTGCCACCTATTGCGTCGGATATGGCACGTTCGATTGGACTTGCCGAGGGTAAGCCGCAGTTGAACAGCGGATTCGGGCTGCTTCCGAGGACACTTTCTAACAACGATCGATTGACACTCGGGCCAATCAAGATTTCCAGCGAGGAACTTTCGCTGGGCAGATCTTTGTCCAGTCCAATAAGCGCGACAGTGTTTTGTGACGAAACACCGCTAGCGGTTTGGAACACCGGGAATCCATATGGTCGAACCGCGACGACTTCGCTTGTGACGTCGTCAGGTTCACCGTCCGAGGCGACTGTTAACTCGAACGTCACATTTGACGCGGATTCAATTTCGATCGGGATTGCCAATTTATGAATCCCCTCGCCATCGATTTCGATCGTCTTTGTTTGGGAGACCGATTTGGAATCGGTTGTGGACGGGTCGCCAAAGGTCGTTTTCAGCGAAACGGATACCGATCGTTTGCCGCCGGGTCCATGATGGATTTCGATGGGAAGTTTCGTCTTGTCGCCCACGGTAAAGGCAAGAGGCGTTTTAAGGATCCCAAACAAGTCTCGTTTGGTGATTACATCCTCGCTCGCTTCGCCGGCGAGTGTTTCTGTGTTGATGCCTTTGGCGGTAAGACGCCATGCCGTTGATTTTGCAGGCATCGTGATCGTGATGGTCGCATGCCCTTGGTCATCGGTGACCACCGTTGGATCCCAGAACGCCGTTTCAGCGTGTGCCATCGCGGGCAACCATTGGAACCCGAATTCACGAATTTTCCGTTCTATATCGGCCCGTCCTTTCAGCACAATTAATGCCCCATCAGCGGTCACTCCATTGACAATCGAGTTTGGGTTAAGGTTTTGGGGCGCGGAGATGTCAAAGTATTCTGTCTGCGGAACAACACGCCATGCCGGCGATTGCTCAAAGAACAATTGTGCGTTTTGCTCCATCGGTGCATTGGCTGCCTGGGGGAAATTCGCTTGAAGGCCAGATATTGGCCTTGATCCATAGGAACCTCCACTGAACACACGACGACGCGAAAGAGAATCCCATGGCTGCGACGACGGAGATTGTCCGCGCTCGGATTGTTGCACCTCCCC
>CAXBHV010000731.1:0-4470 GCA_963974855.1 uncultured Rhodopirellula sp.
GGGAAAAGGCTGCGTAAAAGTGCGTCACGAATCCACCCCGCAGGCGGAACTTGCCACCGGACAATGGGATGACCAACGACTTGCAACGTTTCGCGGAATCAAGTCCGGTAAAAGCGGATACGGAGGAATCGCGTTTGGTGAAAAGCAAGTTCTCCCCTTAGGCGATTACGCAGGCTACAAACCGTTGCTTGTTCAAATCGCAACGTTTTTCCAAACGAAGAAGGCTCCGATCGATGCATCGGAAACCATCGAACTCTACGCGTTCATGCAAGCCGCGATGGAGAGCAAGAATCAAGGCGGCAAATACGTGAATATCGCCGACGTCATGGCGAAGGCTGAAAAAGAAGCCGACGCGTTATTGGCGTCTCAGCACTAGAGCCGATTGGAACCAGACCAAGCGTCGCGGGCGATTGCACTAATAAGCCGGATCGCAGCGAAGCGAAGATCCGGCATGGCGTTGGTTACGAACGTGTTGGTTAGGGAGATGTTCATTCACCTTCGGTCGCCGGATCTGCGTCGCTTTAGAGCAGCTTGATCCGGCTTACGGAAAGACTTGATCCGGTCTACCCTAAGCGGTCCGTCGCCACGTGGTATTGGGGGTCTTCGGACAAGTTGACTTCGACAAAGTCGCCTGCTCGATCCAACAGATCGCGGCATTCAGCACTGAGGTGTGTCAGGTGCAGACGTTTGCCAAGCGACTCGTATTTTTCGGCCAACGTGTTGATCGCCTCGAGTCCCGATTGGTCATAAACACGCGAATAGTAGAAATCGATGACAACGTCGTCGGGGTCGTTTGCAGGATCGAATAAGTCTTTGAATGACGAAACCGATGCAAAAAAGAGGGGGCCATGTAGTTGGTAGATCTTGCTGCCAAATTCATTCGTAGTGATGTCAGCACCAAGGTTCGCGGCGTGTTTCCAGGCGAACACGACGGCGGAAACGATGACGCCCAAGATCACTGCGGTTGCCAAGTCATGCATGACAACGGTGTAGCCGGCAACCAAGATCATTACGACCATATCGCTCAGCGGCATGCGATGAAACATCTTTAGTGATGCCCATTCAAATGTTCCAATTACGACCATGAACATGACGCCGACGAGCGCGGCCATTGGAATCTGTTCGATCAGCGGTGACAAAAACAGGATGAACATTAACAAGCACACCGCGGCGGTAATTCCGGACAAACGTCCTCGACCACCCGAGTTCACATTGATCAACGATTGGCCGATCATGGCACAACCGCCCATTCCGCCAAACAACCCACACACCACATTCGCTGCACCCTGACCGATGCATTCTCGGTTGCCGCGTCCGCGTGTCTCGGTGATTTCGTCGATCAGCGTCAATGTCATCAGCGATTCAATCAACCCGACGCCGGCCAATGTGATCGCAAACGGAAAGATAATCCAAAGTGTCTTGAAACTTAGCGGCGGCATCTCGTAATCGAGGAAAAATAAGCGTGGCAGTCCTCCGCTGATCGATGCTGCGGATTCGCTTTCATCTCCGTCGGCTGCTTCGGCGTTGGTGGCCGCTGCAACCGCGTTGACCGCGTCCACGGGATCGTCTGCTTGAGGCTTCATCGCCACAGTAGAAACATCGAGCGAGTCCGCGTCGGCGGACGCCAATTCTTCCGCTGCTGCCTTGCGAGCCGCAGTCGCTTTGGCGCGGGCTTGAGTGTTGAGCATATCGCCAACGGTTGCGACCATGTTCTCGCCAGAACCAGACTCGCTTTGAGTCCATTGGTTGATTCCCAACGACAGGAACGTGACCGTCAAAATCGCGGCCAATGACGATGGGATGGCCTTGGTCATTTTTGGCAATAACCAAATGATCGCCATCGTCACCGCTACCAACAACAACATCACCACTAGCGGCGTTCCGCTCGCTAACCCGTTTACGAATCCGAGCATCACGGAGTGGGGGACCAATCGAATCAATTTACCGAGCCGTGCCGTTCCAATCACGATCTGGATAATGCCGCACAGCACCACTGTTGGGAACAAATATTCGATGCCTTGTGTTGCGACCAGCGCCACGATAACAACCGCCATTGCTCCGGTGGCTCCGGAAATCATTCCAGGACGTCCGCCGAATGCGGCTGTGATCAAACCGATGAAAAATGCTGAGTAGAGTCCGATGATCGGGGATACGCCGGCGACGAATGCAAATGCAATCGCTTCGGGAACAAGTGCGAGAGCAACGGTCAAACCCGAGAGCAAGTCATCCTTGGCCGTCGCGGTTCGTGTGCGAAAGAAATTTAGCATGTCAAATCAAGAATCGTTTGTGAACGATCGGTTGGATTGGGAAAAATGTTGAACACCGTCGCAGCAGAGATCCGTGGTGTGATTTAAACCGGGCCGGCGACGAAGTATTAAGTGGCTTTATAGTCGGGGACTATAATCCGCACTGGTTTTGCGTCAATATCGCTTCGCCCACCGTCCATCCGCGTAGAAAACGATGCGATCCTTTACATGCCAAGCCCAGCGTGAAGATCGCCCCCTTTACTTAACCATCGCAGGCGGCATCGGTTCCAAACCAACTCGATCGTCTCGACAGGCGAACTCGATATCCGGCCGAAAGAAAAGTTCAGTATAAAGCCATCTCGCCCACACAATGGGTTCAGCCGAAAAAGGCGGACTGCATTTTCAGGTGGGGGGGCGTATTGATTCCCGCAGAGAGATGAACGGCGGAGCCATTGAGGCAATCGGCAACAGAGGTCGTCTGAAAGAGAGAATGTCGAACTCGGTGACACTCAACTAGGTCTTCGTCGCTGGGTCCGACCATACGACGTGAAACATTCGTTCGAGTCGCGTGAGCGCGAAGACTTCGCGTACCGTTTCACCCACTTCGGTCAGGATCAGCTTGACGCCCAATTTGCGAGCTTTGCGATTGATCGAAATCAACTCATTTAGACCCACGCTGCTTAGCCAATCAACGCCCCCTAGATCCAGTTTCAACGTTGGGGCGGTGGTGTTAGAGCATCGAGGAGCGTCTGTTCGCAGTTGCATCCAGCGAAAGAGATCCTCACGTAGCCCTCTCGCAGTTTTCAGAGAGTTTAATTGTTTGGTTGAGCAGGAGATAATTTGATCGGCCTCAGCATCTTTCAATGGAGAATGATGTTTTTTTTCTGTGGATTTCGGTTCTGAATTTCGCAAATTACTCATACTTCTCTGTGTTTTAGTGCGCAGAGTGAATTTCCAATCACGGTTGAGTGTCCGCTCATGTCAAGTGCCGGTATGCTACCCGATAATGGGATTGATATCAACCAATCGAGAGCACTGCACTCACAGCAAGTGACCCCTTATGCGTGTTTACCAGCCACTAACTTGCCAGCTCCGGTGCAGTGTGGTGGGACGCTTGTCGGTGCTCTACGCTTTTTGAGGTGCGTCGACTTCGTACAGGACGATGATCAGCACATCGCTTGCCGCGAAGCTACTCAGCGGCCCCCCAGATGAATTTGGCGACGATGACAAATTGCCGGTGATTGAGATGATTCGAGCGCCACTCTTGCGCATCCAGCGATTGATCTGATACTCCATGTCTGCCATTTCCGTATCAACGCTCTTGAACATTTTGATCTGATGCATTTGAAGTCCTCGTTGTTTTGAAAATCGTAGTTGTGTTTGTGATGTTAGAAGCGTTGCAATTTATTGACGCGACTGATCGCGTTCTTCGCTATCGAATGCGGCGGTACTGAGCGGCCGAAAAGGCTTGGGCGGCGGCAATTTCTCGGGCTCCCAAATTCGCAACGTGACTTCGTCGATCATCACTTCGCCATCCCCCATCAATTCGAACATCACGCTGAGTTCGGTTTCTTCGAGCGTTTGGCGATACAAGCGAACGGGCGTCCATGCGGATCGGCCACGCACCAGCACTCCCATCTCTTGGCCTCCGATCGAATCATACACCAGCACGCCTTGATGCGGTTGGCCGAAGCCGATCGTTCGTACCAACGCGTCCATTCGCACTGCGGTGTGAGCCGGGATACGGACCGTCGGGCTGCGAATTTGAATCACCGTTCCTTCGTAACCACCAGGCAGCGGATCGTCTGCAATCGAAGTGGCGCGTGCCAGCAGCGCGCCTGTGCCTGAGTAAGATCCACGGCTGGCGAACACAACTTCACTGTTGGCTCGGCCCTCGAGTCGTTTGCCAAATTTCCAGCGGTCTTCGTTCAAGGCGTCTGCGGTATCAAGCGATCCGGCGATCAATAGGTTGTGACTCCAACCCTTGTCTTGCATCAACGGATACCACAGTGTTTGCGTGTCCGCGGCGCCGCAATCAATCGGCGGGCAACTGGTGGGCCGCGGCCAATCGGGCATCAATGTTTCGGTGAGTTGCCATTCGCAACGCATTGCCCACGCATCAGCCCGGCGGGCCATCCGCAGTGTGGCATCGGTGTCGCCGGCTCGGTAGAGTGGTTCTGCATCGGCCAGCGTTCGGCCAGCGACTCCCATCAAATCCAGCGGT
>CAXBHV010000732.1:0-4467 GCA_963974855.1 uncultured Rhodopirellula sp.
CAAGCCTGCTCGGTCAGCCAAAGCGCCAGTGAATGATCCCGCTGCATGTCCGAACAGTTTACTTTCGCTCGAGTCTGGATTCAGAGCCACTGGTGCGACGGGCAACTACGAATACGATGCCCGATGGCTGTGCCGATGAATCGCTACCGTCGCTAATTCTTAGCCGGTTCCTGTTTCACCTGTGACCAACACGGACAGATCGCTTCCGGCGACCAACGCGATTTGCCGAAACGTCTGTTGAATGGCCGCTGATCTATCAATGATCCGGTTCTCGGCTACCGACCCTGTCCCTGCGTCTCGAACCGGCAAAAGTGGTTATCTTGGTTGTCCGTTTGCTCGGAGGACGTTGCTGCAAACTACCTGCGCATTGTCGAGCGTGAACGTCTCGATGATGTATTCCGAAGCACCGTGCTTCACCGCTGAAACTGCCGTTTCCAAGTCCCCAAACGCACTGATGATAATGACGGAGCAGCGAGTCGCTTCGATGAACTTGGGTAGTGCCGAGATCCCGTCTTTCTTCGGAACGCGAACGTCCAGCAAAACCAAATCAGGCTTCCGCTCGGCCGCCATCCGCAATCCTTCTTCGACCGGTGATGCGGTCAGGACTTCATGGCTGTCGCCCGAAAGCATTCGTTCAAACGCACAACAAATACTTGGTTCGTCATCGACGACAAAAGTCAACACTGGCTTGATCGTGGGCGTCGAACTCCTTGGACAATCCTCTCGCCGGACACTTTTCCGCCGCTGGCGATGGAAAAAGCGTCGAAGCAAAGGTCGACTGGAAGCGAAAGGCGGGGATTTCCTTGGCAAAGCATCCCAAAACGCGGTTGGCACAAACGTTGCGATAGGCATGGTGGACCACGATCTGTGCCGTGATCCGAGACTGATTATCACCAAGACACTCAACCAGCGAAAGAACCTAGATGCGAAGTCAACGGAAAGGATTCACCCTCATTGAATTGCTGGTTGTGATCGCGATCATTGGCGTGCTCATCAGCCTGCTTCTTCCTGCCGTGCAAGCAGCTCGCGAAGCCGCTCGCCGAATGCAATGCTCAAATAACCTAAAGCAAGTTGCGTTGGCATGCCACAACTATGAAAGTGCGTTCAGAAAGTTCCCGCCGTCGGCGGTTTTAGATTTGAGCGTCACCAGCACTGCAAACAACGGTTCGTGGGGCGTTCATGGTCGAGTACTCCCACAACTAGAACAATCGAATCTGTTCGAGCGAGTTGATTTGTCGATCGCATGGGATGGGCAGAGCTCGATTCACGAAGTCAAGGTTCCGACGTTCGCTTGCGCGAGCGATCCTGGTACCGACCAAGTTCGAGTCTTCAGCGACAATCGACCGTCGCTGTATCCGACCAGCTATGGATTCAATTTCGGAAGTTGGTTTGTTTACGCCCCAACGACCCGCAAGGGCGGCGACGGAATGTTCTATCCAAATTCATTTCTTGGATTTCGGGACTGCCTCGATGGAACATCCAACACACTGTTGATTGCCGAAGTAAAAGCCTGGACGCCCTATACACGCAACGGTGGGCCGGTCATGACGGCAATGCCAACCACTCAGGCCGAAGCCGAAGCCGTCGTCGCCAGCGGCACTCAGTTCAAAGATACAGGGCACACGGAATGGCCTGACGGTCGCGTGCATCACACCGGCTTCACCACGACGCTAACGCCCAACACACAGGTTCACTACACGACGGGCGGTCGGACGTACGACGAGATGGATTTCAATTCGTGGCAAGAAGGCAAAGACGGTGCAGTTGGCCAAACGACCTATGCGATGATCACCTCCCGCAGTTATCACACCGGGCTGGTTCAGGTTGCCTTGCTGGATGGTTCGATCCGTAGCATTTCTGATTCGATTAATAGGAACACATGGCATTCAATTGGCACCCGAGCGGGTCACGAGGTGATTTCCTCTGAGTGGTAAAGCAATTTTGTAATTCCGATTCTTATTCAAGGCTCATTTCGGCGTACCGGAATCGTCTGGTTGGGGACGTGTAGAATTTCATGTTGCCCCCTAGCAATCCGGCCTACAACCATCTGTTCACGTCGGGTGATGCTGGTTGTGCGGAAGAGACCCGCAGAAGTGCGTCCAGCATGTGGCCGCTTGACGCCGGATTCCGTTCCGACGGACGTCATTGCATCAATTGCCTCTCGAATTGCAGCCTAGTGATGGCCACCATGAACATGCGTCGTCGTGTGGGGAACGGCGTCGATGTGCGTGGTCGTGTGAGGAACCGCGTGCAGGTGATTGCCATGTCGTTGGTAGTCAATGTGCGTCTGCGTGTGGGGAACGTAGTCGATGTGCGTCTGCGTATGCAGATGCGGTTGCTGATACGACGGTCGGTACGACTGATACGGTTGGGTGTAAGTCTGGTGAATGCCGTTTCGGTAAATGACACGTCCCTGCTGAGGATACACCTGACCCTGGATCACCGGACGAGCCGAACGGTATTGTTGCTGATACGGCTGCGTCACGGTCGGATAGCGGTTGTACGGCGTAACCTGATCGAAATGCGTGGTGGTGTGAGGAACGCTGTCGATGTGCGTCGTTGTATGAGGCACGGCATCGACATGGTTGCCATGCTGGACATAGTCGGTGTGTGTCGTCGTGTGCGGCACATAGTGTTGATGCGTGGTCGTGTGGGGCACGACCCATTGGGCCTGAGCGGTGGTGGCTAACGCAACGACGGCAACGGCAATGGTGAAGAAACGTCTCATCAAATCAACTCCTTACGAGGGGATTTCTGTGGGACAATCACAATCCGTCGGACCATTCACATCGCCCACCAAGAGTCAGTCTAACAGACCATGCGAGGGGCAGGGGAAGAATGTCAGTCTTCCAACGATTCTCATTCTGTCGTCTCATTCGCGACGCCGAGTAATCAATGTGACTGCGCGGCATCTGGCAAAACCCGAGTCAATCAATGGTTTTTCGGTTTGGCACACGCAATGCGTTAATTGCTTAGCCAGCGGCACTTGCCGTGAACCTCCCCTCGAATGTCAGGACTGACGCTTATGAATCGTGCCTTCGCAATTGCCGCTCTCGCAGCAGGATTGTTCGTCTTTGCCGGTAATACCGGTGCCACCGCTAGCGACTACTTTCACGGTGGTCACGGCGGACACCACGCCTACTCCGGCGGCCATCACGGTGGCGGTCACCATGACGGCTACGCTCACGCGCCCGTTCAAACATATGGCAACTACGGCTATTCATCGAACTACGGCGGTTACGGATACGGCCAAACGTACCAACCGAGCTATCAACCGCAATACCAGCAACAGTACGTTCCTATCCACCAATCGCAACCCTATCGCCAGCGAGGCGGCTTGCATCTTGATATCGGACGCTTCCATGTTCTAGGTGTTGGCGGCCATCACTAAATCAAGCGTTGTTCGCTTGCGAATGTTACCGACTATTCTGAATCAACGGGACGGGCGAGCATGTCTCGTCTGTCCTTCTTGCCTCTGTGCAAAACTTACAACGAAATGAAAAACATGCCGAAACCATCCGTCATCTCAATCGCCACACTCGTGATCGTCGCCGTTTTTCAACTACAACCAGCAACGGCTCAGCATTGGCACGGACATGGTTATGGCGCGTATCACCATAGCGATCATGAGCATTTCCACGGGCACTACCATGACAGTCATTACTCCGTCCAAGATAACTTTCACTATTACCACGACAGCTATGATGGTCACGAACCGATCGCGCTCGGATACGTCGACATGCCGCTGAACCAGTATCACGGCAACAGCAGCAGCGTATACTGTCCCGACGATGTCGGTTGCCCGTTGCAATACAACCAGCCCGCATTAGGTGGATTGTCCCAGCCAAATCCACCCTATCAGGATGCACCCTACCTGGGCGCCCCCCGTCAGTATCAAATCCCGAGCGGTGCGGCGGGTTCCGTGGGGTCCTACAACGACCACGGCCACCATGATAACGATGGCCACGACCATGGCGACCATTCACACGATGGGCACTCACACGGTCCAATGAATCCGAGTCTCCAAAACCGAGGCAACACGTTCGCCTCACCCGATCGCCAACCGATGACGGTTCCGACTCTACCTAACCGCAACTTAGTCCCCCAACCTCCCCGCTTCAATCCACCGAGCAACCGCCACACTCCACCCAGCGACGCGCCAACGAATCATGATCCCATCCGAATGGACGGGCCACCACCGAGCCTAACATCGATCGTTAGTTCATCTGTCGATGTTGGCTGATTCAGTTGACTGCGATTTCAGTTTAGGTTTGCTGTTTGCGCAAAACGGCATTTGCAACATTCCTGTTAGGCATTCGGCTTGGTGTTCGTCGCGAAGTTCCTTGACTGCGATCGATATCTGCTGGTGGCCATTTTGCGGCTGCGCAACGTAAGGCCGAAGTAGATAGTCTCACCAGGGAAGATTAAAACCAAAGTTGTTATTTGTTTCGTGTAATATGACCGAAT
>CAXBHV010000733.1:0-4467 GCA_963974855.1 uncultured Rhodopirellula sp.
TCGCAGCGCAAGTTAGAATGTCGATTTAGCGGTATTGGCCGTAAGGCACCGGGTAATGCGCGGGACCCGGCCGCTCACGCGTCACGGCTCACTGAATCAACAGTCCGCTGGCGCCAAACGGCCAATTTACTGAAAGACTGCTGTCTAACTGCTTAAGCGGGTTGAGATAGGACTGGCTGCGGAGGGTGGGTTGCCGATAAGCAAACCCACAGTCCTTTGGGACTGCGGGTTAGGACGTTCGGAACAATAAATGGCGGGCGGTAGTGGACGAGGCTACGAGTTCTGCAGCTTCACTGAGTCAAAAAGGACTCGTTGCCTCGTCCACTACGGAAAATGCTGCAAGCTATTCTTCCGTCGATTGGAACTACCAGTCAAGCTTCTGGAAAAAGCCCTTCACCTTCTTAAAAAAGTCCTTACCCGACTTTCCTTTGCCAGTCTTTTCTTCGATTTTTTCAAGCTCGTTGTAGATCGCATCGGACTTTTCACTGGTGAAGTAACCGAGTGCTTTGCCGAACTCGACTTGGTGACGCACCTCCTTCAAAAGATCATCAAGCCGTTTGTTCTCATCTTCGCTACGGCTCGACTTTTCCGCCAATTGCTCGGCTTCGTCGAGCATGATATTGGCTCGCGTCGTGGGCAGTGGCGTTGCCACTTCGGTTACAACCAACGTTCTTAGGGCTAGTTCGAGTGCATCCTTTGCTTCGTCGATTTTTCCGTCGTCAATCAACGGCGCGACCGCTTTGATTGCGGCGGGATAAGTTGCCATTGGCAGCGTGTTGGTACTCAATACCACTTCGCTGGCCAAACCGTCCAGCATTCGGCGAGCATCTTGGACGCGACCCTCTTTCAGTGCGTCTTCCGCTTCCTCAACAATCGTTTCGACCGTTTTCGTTTCGGCAAAGACATCGTAAATCTTGGTCGTCACGGCAACGGGAACGTAAGACATGCCCGGACTACGGGCAAGCACGAGTTCGAGCTTTCCGGTGACACCTTCCAGCGTTTTGAGGGCCTCATCGGACTTGCCGTCTTCCAACGCTTTCAACGCGTCCCGAGTCATTTCGACAGCGGAAACGGCGTCCTTCACAAGTGTCTTCTTTTTTTCATCGGCGTCATCTTTCGCAGACTTTTCAACGTCCACCTGTACTGACTCTGAGGTTTCGGATTGAGTTTCCGGGTTCTGCTCGGTGGCTTCGGACGTTTCGGATGATACATTCGTCGTTGCCGCTTGTGCCGTGTCATCGGTGTTTGTGTGCGCGTTGTCCTGGGCTTGCGATGACGGTGCGAATGCAAAGCTCAACGTAGCGAGTAAGCACAACGCGAGTAGTGATGTTGGGGTGTGCCGAGACATGAGCATTCTCCTATGCTATTGTGAAATCGAATGAAACTCTGATGAGAGAACGTGTCATGCACAGTTCGTACCAAACGGAAGAAGGTGCCGTCATCCGCCGGCTGGTAGCGTGTGCCGCCGACAAGGTGACGCGACGCGTGACAGCTTGGCATTTTCGGGGTGCATCAGCGGACGGTCGTTAACGCCGGTTTCCACTCGTTCACTGTGAAGCGTGACAGATCCGGGGCTAGCGCTGGACCAGCGCTAACACCTATCGGAGGATACGATCACATTTTTGTCGACAAAGGATTCCGTCTTGCCCAATTCGATGTCGTACACGTCTCCGACGCGACCTTCACTTTGCCCGTGTCCAACGCCTCGCGAATCACGCGGCTTTGTTCGGTAATCTGATCGACGGTATGTTGGACGTTGCGACGTACCACTTCGGTCACAAATCCATGCCGGCCGCCAAACATTTAATTGCGACGTAGAGCAAGCCACCGAGCCGGGGCGAAACTCATTGAACGATTCGCCTCTCGTCCTGGACGACTGGTTTGGCCACTCAAGCCATTCAGGCAACGATTGCTAGGCCGCCTCCTGATTGCAAGGGTGTGCCCGATGCCGAAAAGGCACGAAAAATACTGTGTCGGACGCTTGCGAAGTGACGTGCGACTTATGATTTGATGTAGGGTGGGTCAAACAAAACCATGTGTCTGGTGGGTCGGCGTTCGCGATTGAATGTTTGAATCAAAATCACAAGTAATAATTCCGACGTCGCTAAGTAGTTAGGCAGGAGTCTTTCAGTAAATTGGCCGTTTTGGCGCTAGCCACGGTTCCGGTGCTGAACCGGGGTTAGCGCCCAAACGCAACGCTGTGAAGAATTTTTCCTTATAGGGTTTGTGCAAATTTAGCGTAGCGGAAGTCGTCAAGACTTTCGTTCCATGATGTATGCCCCCCGAAACTCTTGACGAGTTCCGCTACGAAATGCTTCACAGCGTTCGCCCAAACGGCTAACGGGATTTCACCCAATCATTCCTGCCTACCTGCTTAATGGCGTCAGACGCGGGTCGAAGTGCACCTGCAAGCAACGCTCTGTAGTGGTGCCTTTCACGTGAGGCTGAGAGCGATACGTGATTTTGAATCGCTCCGGTTGCTATCAGTCAATCCAGCCGCAGCCGGGTCTTTGTATTTGTAAAAACCCGACATTGTCGGCGAGAACGAATTGTCGCGGAATAGAGTACACTGGGTGATCCTTGAAGCACGGGACCGACAACGATTCTGTTGGCTTCCAATGGGAACTAAAAAACAAACAGCCTCGGATGAACGAAATGAATCCCCTGCGCATCACCGTCTGCGTGGCGATTTTTTTGCTCGTTGCCGCCACCGACCGATCATGGGGTGCCGTGCCCGATCAACCGCCCGCGCGTAAGAAAAAATCGGTCGATTTTGCTCGTGACGTTTATCCCATTCTCCAGCGGTCGTGCCTGGAGTGTCATGGCGAGCAGAAACAAGAGGGCGACCTCCGCCTCGACATCCGTGACGAGGCGCTGCAGTCCGGCACCATCGAAGTTGACAGCCCCGCCGACAGTGAACTGTTGCGGAGAATCTTGCTGCCCCGCGGTGACGATGAAGTCATGCCCGCGATCGGCGACCCGTTGACCAAGCCACAGATATCGATCATCCGCCGCTGGATTCAACAGGGAGCTCCGTGGCCGGACGACTTCAAGGCGGGCAAACACTGGTCGTACATCGCTCCTGTGCGTCCACAACCTCCCGCGGTATCCGACAGTTCGTGGGTCAAGTCACCCGTTGACCGATTCGTCTTGCGGCGACTCATTGACGAAGGACTCAGCCCCTCGCATCGGGCGACACCCGAGACACTCGTTCGCCGAGTCTATCTCGATTTGATCGGTCTGCCGCCGACACCCGAGGAAGTCGACCACTTTCTGAGGGATCCATCGGAAGCACGTTTTGAAACGCTGGTCGACAAGCTGCTTGATCGGCCTCAGTTCGGTGAACGCTGGGCACGGCCGTGGCTTGATCTGGCGCGTTATGCCGACTCACACGGCTTCCAGAAAGATAACCTGAGAGAGCATTGGGCTTATCGGGACTGGGTGATTCGAGCACTCAACGACGACATGCCGTTTGATCAGTTCACGATCGAGCAGATTGCCGGCGACCTGCTTCCGGGGGCGACGGAATCACAAAAGATTGCGACGGGGTTTCATCGTTGCACACCGACGAACGTCGAGGCCGGATCGCTGCCAGAGGAAACTCGCATCGAGCAGGTCATGGATCGTGTCAACACCACAGGTGCGGTTTGGCTGGGCACAACCCTAGAGTGCTGCCAGTGTCACGACCACAAATATGACCCTTTCAGCCAGAAGGACTATTATCAACTACTGGCGTTTTACAATAGCACCGAGTTGGAAGCGGATCGTGCGAGCCCGAACAAGCCTAGTTCGATCCAGTTCAACGGTCCCTCGATGCCGTTGTCGAATCCGCAGCGGGACGCGCAGCATGCGGAACTCCAGAAACAACTAGCCAACGCCAATCGGCAACTCAATGACATCCGCAAGGAGCTGGAATCGGACCTCCAGTCGTGGGTAGCCGAGTTGGCAGAGAGTTCTGCGAAGGCGCCCAAGACACACGTGTTGGATATCACGAGTTTTGAGTCGGAGGGCACGACGGATACATTCGAGAAGCTCGAGGATGGATCCATCTTGTTAGTGGGAGGAGATCCTCCCGACACGGATGTCTACACCGTACGTGTTCGCGGTCAACTGACAGGTATCCGAAAATTTAAACTCGACGCCCTGCAACACGAATCGTTGCCTGGCGAGGGACCAGGTCGCGGCGATCCAAAACGTAGAAACTTTGTGCTCAATGGATTCTCGGCCGAGCTCAGGCCGCTGGGTTCATCTCCGGCAACTAAGATTGAGTTTTCGTCCGCGACAGCCAGTTTCTCACAAACGAGCTGGGATGTTTCCGGGGCCTTACAAAACAAAGCCAAGACCGGGTGGGCGATCGCGCCCCAGTTCGACCGATCCCACTGGGCAACGTTCACTCTGGCAGAGCCGCTGGACATTACTGACGACTCCGAACTCGTCTTCACTCTCACTCAGGAATTTGGAAAGGCG
>CAXBHV010000734.1:0-4462 GCA_963974855.1 uncultured Rhodopirellula sp.
CGAATCACCACCTTCTGGCGAAGGTAGCTACGAGAAAATGCTTCACAGCGTTGCCCTTGAAGGGCCTACAAGACAGACGCAACTGCTTGGCACAGCGAATCCATTTTGTCTTCGCTCATGCCAGCGACGTTGATGCGGCCGCTGCCGACGATGTAGATGCCGTGCTTGCTTTTGAGCTCATCGACCTGCATCGGGGTCAAACCGCTAAAGGAGAACATCCCTTTTTGCTTGAGCAAAAACGAAAAATCGTGGCCGGCGCCAGTGGTTTTCATCGTTTCGACAAATTGCTGACGCAGGGCATCGATCCGCTCGCGCATCTCGTCGACTTCTTGCTTCCAAAGCGTCGTCAATTCCTCGTCTTGCAAGACCGTTGCCACAATCGCCCCTCCGTGACGCGGTGGGTTGCTGTAGTTGGTACGCACAATCGTTTTCATTTGACTTTGCGCCGCCTTCATCGTTTCGTTATCCGCAGCGATAAGGCAAACTGATCCAACACGTTCGCTGTACAGGCCAAAATTCTTGCTGAACGAATTGCAAACGATCGCTTCGTCGACCGCTTCCAAAATGGTATTTAGGCCCGTTTTGTCTTGATCGATGCCGTCGCCAAAGCCTTGGTAGGCAAAGTCGATCAGAGGAATCAATTGACGCTCGGCCACCGTTTGAGCAATCGCTTTCCAGTCCTCGGGGGTGGGGTCGATGCCCGTCGGGTTGTGGCAGCATGCATGCAGCAGCACCGCGTCACCCGGTTTTGTTTTTTCATTCAAATCCGCGAGCATCCCGGCCAGGTCGAACGAGGTGCGATCGCTGCCAAGATAGCGGTAGGTTTCGCTCGCCAATCCCGCAGCGGCGAAAATGGCAGGATGGTTCGCCCACGTTGGCGAGGGCATCCAAATCCGAGCGGGTGAAAGTTGAGCGACGATGAAATCAGCCGCCACCCGAAGCGCCCCCGTGCCGCCGGGAGTCTGCAGAATGGCGACGCGGTTGGCATCGAGCGAATCACCAAACACCAACGAGCGGACTTGTTCGCGATAATCCGGCAATCCATCGATCGACAGGTAGCCCTTGGTCGCCTCGTTTTGGATCAGCCGTCGCTCGGCTTCCTTGACGCACTTCAAAATCGGCGTTTGGCCCGAAGCGTCCTTGTAAACACCGACGCTGAGGTTCATCTTGCTAGGATTCTTGTCCGCCAAAAATGCTTCGGTCAGCCCCAAAATGGAGTCGGGTGGAGCGGTCGGAATTCCAACGAAGCGGTGCACGGCATTCGATTTTGCGGACGCATTCATAGCAGAATTGGGATTGGATAGGGGCGGAATGGATTCGTTCCCGCAAATCCTAATCAACAAACGAATCATCGCCTATTGCCAACGGGCCCAAAATTGGACGCTGTGGTTTCTATGCCTTCCCCTGACATCATTATTATCGGTGCTGGATCGGCGGGATGTACTCTCGCCCACCTGTTACAGCATCAACACGGCTATTCGGTCACACTGATCGAGCCGGGGGCGGCGGAAACCCCGAAAAAGCATGCCGCGACCGAAATCGATTGCACTCGCCCGGCTCGCTGGCTGAAATTGCTGGGCAGTTCGAGCGACTGGAACTACGCGACCGAAGCCTCCAAGTCGCTCGCCGGCCGATCGCTGAATTGCCCGCGAGGCCGAGCAAGCGACGATTTGGAGTTGCGGGGCATGGCGTTCCAGTGTATCCGGATCACGCCTTAGGCAACGGAGCGTAGCGCAGCCTGGTAGCGCATCTGGTTTGGGACCAGAGGGTAGCAGCCGGATCAACGCGATGATCTGGTTTCCACCGACGGACGACGATTTCGAAATGTTTTCCGCAGCCACAGCCGATGCTCGCTGGTCAAGCGAGTCGCTGCGGTCCGCCTACCATGCCGCCGAGCAATTGATACAGCCCGAACCGGCCCGCTGGATCAGCGAACCAGCCGAGCGGTTTCTGCAAGCCGCCAGTCCCTTTGGCACCGCGATGGCGTACCGCAGGATGAATCGCAATGGACGCCGCTGGTCCCCCGCCGCCCTGATTGCAGATTCACCCGGCGTGCAGACGATTCGAGCCATCGTCGATCGCATCCTGTTTCGTGATGACGATGCAATTGGCGTCCAATTGGCCGACGGGTCGAAGATGACTGCGAACAAACGAGTCATCTTGTCCGCTGGCTGTATCGCCAGCCCTGCGATCTTGATGCGAAGTGGAATCGGACCTCGCGACTGCTTGCGAGACGCCGGCGGCCAGGCGTGGCTGGACGCAGCGGAGGTCGGCCAGCATCTGCAAGATCACTTGGTGATGCCCGTTATCTTTTCGACCGACCAGACGGCTCGCTTTGATTTGAACGTCTCACCGCGAGACCTAGTGCGATTTGACGCTCTTGGCCAAGGACCACTCACGTCGAATATTGCCGAAGCCGGTGGCTTGTTTGCCAACGACACACTTCAGATTCATGTGACGCCGACGCATTACCTCCGCTTTCCGCAGCCTGATGCGCCGACGGCCATGACGATCGCCGTCAACGCGACCAAGCCGATATCGCGTGGCCAGATAGCGATTCGGTCACTCGATGCGAGCGAACCGCCGCAGATCGATCCCGGATACTTGGCTGATCCCACCGACGTCGAAACGACGATCGCGGGCGTGAAATTGGCTCGCTCGATCGCGATGCAGACGCCGCTGCAAAACTGGACCGGGCCCGAGTTGGTACCCGGAATAAAACGAGACAGTGACGAGGCGATTGCCAAGTCGATCTCTCGTTACGCTCAAACGCTGTACCATCCCGTCGGGACCTGCGGTCTCGGACGCGTCGTCGACGCGGATCTTTCGGTGATCGGCACTTGTCGGTTATCCATTGTCGATGCTTCGGTGTTCCCCGAGCTGACGGTAGGAAATCCCAATGCGATGGTGATCACGCTTGCGATGTGGTTTGCAAGCCAATTGAGCAGTAGCGAGTGACCGCTCCATTCCAAACAAAACTCTTGACGAGTTTCGCTACCCTAAAAACAAATCTGGACAAACCACGAGGTCTTGCTGGTACTAGATCTTTCCGCCTTTGCAATGCGGACATATCCTGCCCCCTTTTCCGTTGCAGGTCGTGCAGCGTTCTTGAGTGACCTGCTGAGCCCGAATCGGGCGTCCGGTCAGTGGGTTGACGCCTTTGACGACGGTTTCACGCCCCGCAACCACGCCTTTGTTGCAGTTTCGCACGGGGCAATCCAGGAATCCGCGGCCGTCGCAGGCAACACACCAATTGTCTCGCAGGTACAACCCGCCAGAGTCGCGACTGCTGTCAGCGACCTCGCTAAACAATTGAGAGGTCGATTTTTGCTTTAGCCCCCAGCAATAAACGGCAACCGAGCTTTTCTCGACCGTGCTCAGCCGCTGTGCCTCCGTGTGCCTTGACTGCACGTCGGTAAGTGAAGCGGTTTGCACATTCTCGTAAAACCAACGACGAAATTCGCCGGAGCCAAAGAAGACCCCTTTCGCGTCGCTTCCCGAAACGGGAGTGTCGTAGGCGATCCCGACGACGCGGTTTTCAGCATCCAACACCGGGCCGCCGCGGTTTCCACCCATGACGCGGGCAGACGTTTGCAGCGTCACGCCGCTGCCCGAGGTACCAAGTGCCGAGACGCTGCCGCGAATCGCTTGCGACTGCAGGACCTCGCCTGCTTGCGCTTGCAGCCCTCGCTGCAATGCCGCTTGGCCACGCGAAAATCCAAGAATGCGAATCGCGGTTCGTTTGGTGGGATCATCCAACGCGACCTCCACCGGAGCAAGCTTTAGGTTGGGCACCCGCAGCGCCGCGATCTCGGCTCCCATTTGACCGTTCTGGGGTCGCACGTAGGAATAGTGGGTCCACACCACGTTGCCGCTTCCAAAACCCGAGCCCACCGATGACGAAACCGCCACCGATCGCGTCGATGATATCAGCAGGTCTCGCACAAGCTCGCTGCGGCGTGACGACGACGCAGGATCGACAATCACCGTAATCAGTTTCGGGCCGTGGTAGTTCGTCGTTTCCACGACGGGGCGTGCGGTCAACACGATTCCCGGGGACACCACAAAACCGGTTCCAGTTGCAAGCAGTTGTAGATCCGGTCGCGGCGCATCGATGCCGTCGATTTTGATATTGGCATCGGATTCCGACGGAACGTCAAAATCAAGCGTATAGTGCCACCCCGCTTCCAATTTCGTGCCGCTACCGGCGTTGTTCGATAACGCCACCGTTCTCATTAGCCGTTGGCGAGTGCTCGGTGAAAACGTGATAAAACTATCGACGTTGGTCGTCAGCTCGTGCAACAACTCGGCGTTCGATTGCACAATCGGCGGCATTCGTTCGACGGACTCGATCGCGCGCACCATGCGTGTCGCTGCGGAGTCCCCCTTGCGTCCTTTGATCAGACAGACGGCCAAATTGTTGTTTGCCGAGCAGAATGTCATGCGATGCCGCGACGGGTCT
>CAXBHV010000735.1:0-4458 GCA_963974855.1 uncultured Rhodopirellula sp.
TCTTGACGAGTTCCGCTACGAAATGCTTCACAGCGTCGCCGTTTCCCCTCTGGCGATTTCGCAGCAAAGCGTTTAAAACAAAGCAACAACGACACTGCCCTTCTTACCAAACGCTCTTGGACTCGCCCGATGTTTTACCTGATGATTTTGGCTGTTGCCGCGAGCCGCTTTCTGCCGCATCCCCCCAATGTTGCCTGTGTCGCCGCTTTGGGCTTGTTCGCGGGTAGCTATCTGTCCGGACGGCGAGCTTATTTAGTGCCTTTGGCCGTGATGGGATTGAGCGATGGAGTGGGGCATCTCGCTGGAATCCCGGGACTTGGCTTCTACAATCCTGTCTCGATGTTGTTCGTTTATCTAGGCATCGCCGCGTCGGTACCGATTGGTCGCGCGTTGACCAAAGCTGGCGGAACCAGCCGTCTGTGGAAAGTCCCCACGGCATCGCTGACCGCATCTACCGTCTTTTTCGTGCTCAGTAATCTTGGATTGGTGCTAGCGGGTTGGTACCCACTGTCGATCGCCGGATTCGCTGCCTGTTACATCAACGCGATTCCTTTCTTCGGTTTCACCGTTGCCGGCGATTTATGCTTCACCGTCGTTATGTTTGGTGCCTGGGAGCTTTCCCGATCGCGTTCGAGCGTCCCCGCGATCGCCTAATCCCCGCGATCTGGCTGATGCCGCCGGTGTTTTCCAGCCTCAAACGCCTAGTTAATGCCCGGTCATAGTGGAATATTCGGGGGTAATTGATCTTGCCAGCCGATCTCATTCGTCTGCCGAGCGAAGGCCAGCTTCTCGCGTAAATTCGATGGTATTTGACGCCTCCCCGCATGACCCATTCATTTGGGGGTGCCGTGGGTGTTTCACTAACCGGCAAAGTCCAACACGACTTTTCCGGCTGTGCGGATTCCTCTTCATTTGCAGGCTCAATTCGTAGCCCGATCATTCCAGTTGTTTCGACAATCCGGTCGATATCGCTAGTACCGCCAATAATCTTTCGCACGATCGCTTGTGTTGTACGGGTGACGAAAGAGGGTGCGGCGTACTCAAGTGAATCTGGCCATGCGACGCAACCGAGACATCCATTTAGCTACGCAGGCTTCGGCATCTTCGCTTTGCCGAGCCAGCGATCGTCTGAAAACCTCGTGGCGTAAATCTCGTCGAGCTGCCCTGCTTGCCATGCTGCTCGGAGCCACCTCGATCACCAGCGTGGGCTGTGGTGTGTTCGACCGAATCAAGGACGGTCCCCACGATACGAAAACATCGTATCACGATGACTTCGCGATGCGGATCGAGTACCCCGAAGTGCAACAATGTGCCACGGCACCGTCGGAAGCTGCTCAGCAAGCGATCGAGCCTCTAGCACTCCAAGATCCGTCGCAGATACCAGCCGTGGAGCTGACACTCGAGCAAGCCATTCAGTTGGCGGTACAGCAGAGCCCCGTGCTACGTTCAATCGGCGGCACCTTGGTGACCAACCCCCAAAGCGCCAGCACAACATTCGATCCCGCGTTGGCACACGCCAACCCACTGACCGGAACCGAAGCGGCTCTTTCGGCTTTTGATGCTCAATTCTCGCAGCAGCTGTTTTGGAGCAACGCTGACCAGCCTCAGAACATTCAGGCCGGTTCATTGAATGCACAGTTCACTCCGACGGCATTGCAAGAAGACTACGGAACGTACATAGCCGAATTGTCGAAACAGACCGCGCAAGGTGCTAGTTTCGCGTTGCGTCACAACGTCAATTACACCGACAGCAACCGGCCCAACCGTGCATTTCGTAGTGAGTTTGCTGGTTTCTTCGAAGCCGAATATCGTCAACCTTTGATGCAAGGTTCGGGAACAACGTTTAATCGCATTGCTGGTCCCAATTCGACGATCGGCCAATACAACGGTGTCTTGATCGCACGGGTCAACGAAGATGTCGCACTGGCCGATTTCGAGGCCGCGGTGATCACTTTGGTTGCCGATGTCGAGCAAGCTTACTGGGATTTGTCGGTCGGTTATCGCGTGCTCGAAGCCAACGTCAAAGGGCGCGACTCAGCATTGCAAACGTTCCAGTACCAACAAGTCCGTCTTGAAGCGGGTGCTGGACGAAGCGACGAAGAAGCCCAAGCTCAATCGCAGTACTACCAGTTTCGTGCTCAAGTCGAGACGGCACTCGGCGGTCCCGAGGGTCTGTACACACGTGAGCAACGCTTGCGTTACCTGATCGGAATGCCAGCCAGCGACGGACGCTTGTTAAAACCAACCACCACTCCGACCGACGTTCGTGTCGTATTCGATTGGGATAGTGCACTCGGACAAGCGCTGACCCGTCGCGTCGAGGTTCGCCGTCAACGATTCAATCTGAAACGCCGTGAAATGGAATTGACGGCGGCACGTCTAAATCGACGTCCTCGTCTGGATTTCCTCAGCCAGTACCGTTTTCGCGGCCTCGGCGATCATTTGATCGGCGGCAGTGACAAGGAGCAATTCGATAACCTTTACGGTAATATCACCGATGGTAATTACCAAGAATGGCAAGCGGGAGTGGAAATGGATTTCCCTGTCGGCTTGCGAGCTGCCAGTGTTGCAGTGGCCCACGCAAACCTAAACTTGCGTCGTGAACGTGCCGTGCTCGCGGAAACCGAACTGCGAATTAGCCACGATCTTTCCGACTCGGCTCGTCAAATCATGTTGACGCACCAGTTGTTGGAAACCAATTACAACCGCTATCTCGCTGACCAACGACAAGTGGATGTTCTGCGACGCCGTTACCGCGACGGAACCGACAACATCAACTTCCTGTTGCAAGCCCAACGACAAGTCGTGACGTCCGAGGCTGAGTTCTATACTTCGCTGACCAACTACAACCTTGC
The DNA here is from genome assembly GCA_963974855.1 of uncultured Rhodopirellula sp. GTDB lineage: Bacteria > Planctomycetota > Planctomycetia > Pirellulales > Pirellulaceae > Novipirellula. The sequence continues at coordinate 2,856 of CAXBHV010000735.1, forward strand.
CATTCGCGACTTCCATCGTCAAAAGGGATCGTTGTTGGCTTACAACCAAGTGCAACTTTCCGAAGGCCAATGGGCACCGGGTGCTTACCAGGATGCGTACGAAACCGGTCGTCACTTGACTCCACGTCGCAATCCAGGCGATGTCCACATGCCAGCGCCATTGACGAGCGGCGAGTTCGATCCGTCGGCACCACAAATGCAGTCGTTCATGACCGCTCCGGCTTCGGACGCCATGCTTGAATCGTCGCCACCACAAAATGGGTTACCCGCACCCGCGGCGCCAGCTCGGGACGATGAAGCGATAAGAAACGATGACGCGGTTGATGTCACGTTGTAGATATTGGCTATCTCAGCGGCATCGAATCCATTCACATTTGGATTGACAACGGACAGCACAGGCGAGGGAAACTCGCTTGTGCTGTTTTCGTTCCTGCCTGCCTGCTTGTTTGCTTGCGCAATGTTTCACAAGCCGAATTGCGGTAAAAGTTTGACTTAAAGCCTCGTTACGCGTTAGGTTGGACTCAAGCACCCGCCTAAAATCCCGTAGATGGGATTATCTCTTTTCTATTTCACAAGGGCTTGGATATGAACGAAGTGAAGACCGCAAGTGATATCATGCGTCGCAATCTAGTGACGCTGACTCCCGAATGTGATGTCTTGTCCAGCGTTGCAAAACTGTTGAGAGACAACATCTCTGGAGCTCCAGTTCTTGGATCCGATGGCGGTTACGTGGGTGTGTTCAGTGAAAAGTGCTGTATGAACGCACTGACCGAACCGGTCGAAGCCGCAAGGACGGAAGGGCTACACATCACTCGCGTTCGCGAATTCATGGTCAGCAAGCTTGTCACGATCAAGCCCGAAATCGATGTGTTCGAGGCGATTGATCATCTACTGAGCCGTCGAATTTCCGGAGCTCCGGTGGTCGATGATCAAGGTCATTACCTGGGGATCTTTTCAGAAAAGACGGCGATGCGAGCGCTGATTGGGGCTTTGCACGACCAACTTCCTGGCACGAGCGTCGGCCAATACATGAACTTGGATCGAAATCGAATCATTCACGAAGACGATTCGCTACTGGATGTCGCTCATAAGTTCCAAGAAACCCCCTACCGTCGTCTGCCCGTGTTACAAGGCGAACGGTTGGCGGGTCAAGTCAGTCGACGCGATGTGCTTCGTGCGGAGTATCGTTTGGCCTGCGAAGTCGTCGAGCGGGCGAAGGTGAATCGCGCCAGCGACACGTTGCGGCACGCCGCGTTGGCACGGCAAATCGGCCCCTACATGGACCAGGAAGCGCTGACGGCATCGCCGACCACCGACCTGCTCGGCATTGCACAGATGTTTCTCAATTCGCCGTATCGCCGGTTGCCGATCATCGAAGGGGGGCAATTGCTCGGCCAAGTCAGTCGTCGCGACTTACTCGAAGCGGCCGCCGAACTGCTGCGTCCAAAACCCGAACGTCGCGGCGCGGAAACGCTCTACCTGAGCACGGTTTCCAACACTACTCCCGAATCGTTCCGCCGTTAGATCAGCTTCAAAAGGACTAGACCGATTTGACAAATGACGTGGCATCTAAGCTGTAGCCGCGTTCGCCAGAACGTTCTCC
>CAXBHV010000736.1:0-4453 GCA_963974855.1 uncultured Rhodopirellula sp.
GGCTTCCAAACTGGGTCTCTCGTGTCAATGAGCCATTGTCAGAAAGCGAGTTGAATGCGATTCGAATCTGTGCGAATCGCGGTGCACCGTTGGGTGATGAAGGCTGGGTTGAATCGATTGCTAGGCGACTCAATCTAGAATCAACGATGCGGCCAAGAGTTCGTCCACGAGTTCGACCATTGCCCGAAGACACAGAAAAAGAGGTTTGACCCCTTTGTTTCTCCGGCCAAGAGGTCGTCCACAAGCTCGACTATTGCCCGAAAACACAGAAAAAGAGGCTTGCTTCCTTTGCCTTTCTGTTTTTCCCAAAACATGGTTAATGGCATCTGCACGCAGCATGAAGAATCGGAACGGTTTATGATCAGCTAAGCACGTCTAACGAAAACCTTAACCCTCCGCCTTCAGGCACACCTCCATGGCAATGATTTTTCAAATATATTCTTCAATAGTTGGAACCGCCGCGGCATTGTTGATCCTTACAACGATTGCACCTTGCAACGCTGAGACACCGGAAATTGTGGTGATAAGCAGGTCAGAAAGTTTGCAGGTTGATTCAATAATGAAAATGCTTCAAGTTTCGTGTGGGTATAACTATGACCCGACTGTAATGATTGGTAACATAATTAAAGAGTGGCGAGACCCAAACGGAATCGAAGATTATCGGTTTGATCCATCCTTTTTGGAAAGTCCAAATGCTGTTCTGCTAATATTCGATTTGGATGTTGGTACTGTCGGGCCGGATCAGGCCGCCGCAATAAATAAGTTCGTAAATAGTCCTCGAACGATTATTGGAATTGGCAACGGGCTGAAGAAAGTATCCGCTATCGACCAACACCAGCCCCAAAAGATTGACCAGACCAAATCGATTGACCTGGGTGCCGTTTGTTTTGGATACGCTGGTTCTCGCAAAGGGCAGCGTACTACCCAAATATTCTTTGAAAGTGGTGTCTCAGTCGGTTTAAGCAAGCCACTTAAATTCCCCAGTTCCAAAGTCGAGTTGCCCGTCGCTTTATCCGGAACTGCAAAATTGACCACTACGGCAATTCCGATCGCTCGGACAAGCACGGGAATTCCAGTGATTTGGGCATACTTACGACCCTCAGGGGGCTGGTCGTATTTTCTCGATATCGATGACAAGTCGAACATTGAGTTCCCAGCGATCCGCGAATTGCTGGAATCCATAATCTCCAATTGCTTGGAAACATCAGCGTTGCCGGAGCAAGAAAAGGCAGGTTCGGACTAAGGGGAATTCTACGGGGGAGGAATCAGCAAAAGCAGTCAACGGAGTGCGCTACCCACACGCGGAAACTACAGGTTGCATCGGCGAGAAACGATGTCACTATAGCCTGCCGCGCGGCAGTCTTTCTTTTCCGACCCAGCGGATGGATCACGCCCTTTTGACGTGCCGCGACAGCAACTGGAAACGCTTCTAGACATAGCCTATCGTTGGCTTACCAAGGCTGACTTGGACACAAATGACGCGTGGATGCCGGATCGGCAGACGCGATTGAAACGTTCGCCGTGGTCCGACGCTAACTCAAAATGGCTACCTCTTGCGCCGCTCCGGCGTGATCCTGCGTCCTTGATCCGGCCTACGGCTCTGCGATGGCGACGGATACGCCGCCGTACGAGCGGACGTGGAATGCAGACCCGAACTGTTTTTGCAGCTTTCGAGCGGGCCGTCGCGAGAGCACCACTTCGGGCTCCATCGCTGACAACGCATTTAGCCGCTGATTACTGATGATTTCAACTGCCAAATCGTCACGAATCGCGTACGGGCCATCGATGACGTATCGCAGGTATTCGCCCTGCTCAAAACGCTGATGCGGCTCGCGGAGCATGCTCTGTTCGATCAAGCCAGGATCGAGAAACACGATCGCTCCGTTGGACGCGACATTGTTAATATGAGCAATTGCGTCTCGCCAATTCTCACCGCGATGCACGAGCCACTCACCGCGACTTAGCCGCGTGGCAGTTCCCTGCGACTGCATCAACAAACCAAGCAGCAGCACCATCAGTATCCCTTCTGTGATCGATTGCACAGCCTTATTTCGTCCAATAAAAAATGCTTTCGATCCTTCGGCAATCGCGGCGCCAAAAAACCATGCTAGCAGCGGTAGCGATGCGACCAAATAGCGTCGATGCCAAAGTGCGGCAAACTCGAAATAGGCCACGCCCCAAAAACAAAGAGCACTGACGACCGCGATCGCCACCAACGCGAACATCAACGTGACGGGCTCGTGTGATTGCCAGCCGACACGGTTTCGCTGCCTCAAAAACCGCTGCCACAAAAACCCAGCAGTCCACACCAACAAGGGAACGACGACTAGGTACGTCCAGGGCCATATGTGCAGGACCTGTTTTAGCGAAGTCGCCGACGCGAAACTGGCCCACATCTTTCGCTCGTTCCACACCTCAAGCCCGCCACTTGCTACCAGCGACAGTGCGACCACGCCAAAGACCGCGATAAACGGTAAATCCCATTTCGAGCAACGCAGTGTGGTTCGCCAATCAACGCAGCCCCACCGCAGCAGCACCGTGACGACCAACCATCCCAAAACTCCGAGCGAAGTGATTTGACACAGTCCCGCCAGCCCGATGGCAACACCAAGCCCCACCCACTGCAGCGAACGTCGACCGTCGGCGGGCGACATGCTCCATAACCGAGACGCGAACCCACACGTGATCGCCGAGGCGAAGATCACGGCGGCGTAGGGCCGAAGTTCGGTGCCGAAAAAAATCGAGTTCGACTCGACCGCTAACACCAAACCGGCGGCAATACCGCCCACGAGCGAACGATGGAATTTCGCCACCGCAACAAAGACGAAACTGCATGCCAACGCGACGGCCAAGACGCTGCTGAGCCGCATTGCGATCTCGCCGCTGCCGACAAGCTGTTTCCAACCCCAAAGCCACTGAAAATAGAACGGCTGTTGATGGCCAAACGCCGACCGCGTCGTCACAGCGGCAAACGAATCGTTCACGGTCCATGCCGTGTGCAATTCATCCACCCAAAAACTTTCCTCCGACGCAGGAAGTCGCAAACCGCAAGCAATCACAAAGATCACTGCGGCAATCACCCACAACGTCGACCGCTTCGGACAGGCATCGCTCATGCCTTGGCATCAACCAGACGAGCGAAAATGTCACGCATTTGACGGATGTGATCCGAGTGAATGTCGAGATGCGTGACAAATCGGATCGCTTGGTCGCTGATCGCAAAACAACGCACTCCGTGCTCTTCCAGTCTCGCCACCCATGCGTCGGAACTTCCAAGATCCGGTGCGATCTCGACAGCAACGATATTGGTGTCAATACAATTTCCCCGAATCGAAAACCCTTCGTGCGATCGGAATACGTCACCGAGCTGTTTGGCGTGCTCGTGATCTTCACCCAGTCGACCTCGATGGTTTTCGATCGCGTACAAGGCACCGGCGGCGATGATGCCGGCTTGTCGCATCCCGCCGCCAAACAACTTTCGCGTCCGACGTGCTTGCTCGATAAAATCGCGGCTACCCACCAGAGCCGAGCCGACGGGGGCTCCGAGTCCCTTGCTGAAGCAAACGCTGACCGAATCAAAGGGGGCGGCGAGTTCGGCTTCGCTGAGTCCCGTGGCGGCTGCGGCGTTCCACAGCCGGGCTCCATCGAGATGGGTCGCCAATCCTTCGGACTTCGCCCATTGGCACGACTCGATGACGTCGGCCTGAGGCAAAATCCGGCCGCCGCCGCGATTGTGGGTGTTTTCTAAACAGAGCAAACGTGTACGAACGAAGTGGTCGTTGTGGGCGCGGACTTGGCCACGCAGGTGCTCAATTTTCAGCACCCCGCCCTGCCCTGAGATCGTTTTCGCCACCAAACCTGATAGCGAGGCAAACGCCCCCTGTTCGTACTGATAAATGTGGCAATCTTGCTCGCAAATAAACTCGCTGCCGCGATCACAATGAACTCGCACCGCGACTTGGTTGGTCATCGAGCCGCTGGGCATGAATGCGGCGGCTTCTTTGCCGAGGATTTCTGCGGTTAAATGCTCCAGCCGCTGGACGGTGGGGTCAATATCGATGACCGCGTCACCGACTTCGGCTTCGGCCATCGCTTTCCGCATCGCGGGCGTGGGCTTGGTCAAAGTGTCGCTACGTAGCTCGATTTCTTGACGCATTGTGGATAATTCGAGGGGGCTGCGGCTAAACAAAACGCATTGTATCGGCTTATGATACCGTTGGGAGAGGCTTGCCCGCCGTCTCTGAAATCGAACGAAAACTGCGAATAAGCGAACCATGACAGCATCGCCCCCACCTAACTCAAACCTCTCATCGCTCAAGATCCAGCGAGTGGATGCTCGCGAGGGCTCGGCGGACATTTTGCTTCAGCTGCGTCAAAAACTCAGTCCCGCAGGCGATGTCGTGAGCCCACGAGGCCGCGCGCTGACCGAAAAAGTGTTTGGCAAGCCGTTGAC
>CAXBHV010000737.1:0-4452 GCA_963974855.1 uncultured Rhodopirellula sp.
CGCATTGGCGATCGCCGTTGTTGCGATGTTTTTTGTACCCTGGCGGCAAACCGCGCCCGGCATCGGAACCGTCGTCGCACTTGATCCGCAAGAGCGACCGCAACCTGTCCTGAGTCCATCCAAGGGTGTGGTCAGTTACGTGAAAGAGGGATTGCGAGAAGGCAGCTATGTGCAAAAGGGAGAATTGCTGCTGCGGCTCACCCCGTTTGCTGCCGAGGGAGTTTCCCAGATTGACACGCAAATCATCGCGACCGAATCGAAAGAGGCATCCGCGATATCAAGTCTCGAAGTCGCCAAGCAGGCTGCAGTGCTGCAAGAAAACAGTGGTAAAAATCTGGCTCAATCGTTGAAGCAAGACTACCTAGCGGCGAAGCAGAAATGGGAACAAGCCAAAGACGAAGTGACGTCGATCCAAGCAGAACTCTCTGACAAACGCAACCAATTAAGAATCGCCGAAGAGGTCGCAGTTCGCGGCTTGGTTTCCAAAGAAGAGTTGTTCTCGAAACGCCAGGCCGTTGAGTCTCAACTCGCCAAACTCAATAAAGCCGAGAATGCTGTTCACGAACAGTCGGCGATATTGCTTTCTAAAGAAGAAGAGATTGAAGCGAAACTGCAAGAGATCGATATTAAGAATCGAACTGCCAGCCAAAAAGTGCTGGAGCAGATGCAGAAGATCAATGTGATCGAAAAGGAAATACTCGACTTGAGAAACAAACGGGGTGAGCTGGATCGCTTGGAGGTGACGGCCCCGCGTAGCGGTTATATCCAGCAATGGTATGGCTTGACCGGCAGCGACACGATCAAGGAAGGTGATCAATTATTTGTGATCGTTCCTGATACCGATGAGTTGGCCGTTGAGATGAAAGTCAGTGGTAACGACATGCCGCTGTTGAAAGAGGGAGACCGTGTGCGACTGCAATTTGCGGGCTGGCCTGCGGTTCAATTCGTCGGCTGGCCTTCGGTTGCCGTCGGCACGTTTGGCGGCAAAATCAACCGGGTTTTCCCCACGGATGACGGAATGGGGAATTTTCGTGTGGTTGTGACGCCTGATAATCACTTTACGCGGGAGGATGGATGGCCGGATGACCGATACTTACGTCAAGGTGTGCGCGCCAATGGTTGGGTGCTGCTGAAACAAGTTCCTCTCGGCTACGAGATATGGCGTCAATTGAACGGATTTCCACCCGTTGTCGCAAACAACGAACCGAACCAGTCGAAGGACAAAGGCAGGAAAGTCAAACTGCCCAAACTTTAACGATTGTTCGCATTGCAACGGCGATGCGATTCTTTCTGGCTCGTTCACAACGCGGCCTGTTGGCGAACGGCGGCGGGACACGGTTTCTAGCAAGTTTAATTCTCGTGCTGCTCACACTGACAAGCAACGCGGGGGGGCAGGTCGTCCAGCTCGCTCCTGAAAACTCATTCACTCAGTTTTTGATGTTGGTCGAAGACGACATCGAGAATAACGTGGACAAACAAAATCCAGGCGATGCCGAGGCTTCGTCCGCAGACGGTTCGGCTGGTGAAACTCCGCTGGATGCTGAAACTGCCGAAGCTGCATTAACGCTGGCTGACGTTTTTGCCAGTCTTTACCGATCGTACCCCGACATTCAGCGTGCTCGACAAGAACCGAGCATCGCAAACGGTCAAGCCTTGTCCGCGTACGGGGCGTATGACACCAAGTTCAACGCTCACTCGATTTCCGAGCCAACCGGGTTCTATCAAAACTATCGCAATGGACTCGGTGTCGCCCGACAAACATGGTGGGGCGGCTATGCTGCGGCCGGATATCGCATTGGCCGTGGATTTTACCAACCTTGGTACAAAGAACGTCAAACCGATGAAGCAGGCGAATTCAAAGTTGCGTATTCGCAGCCATTGTTGCAAGGTCGTGCGATTGATCCCGAGCGTGTTGCCGTGTTCCAGGCCGCGCTAGCTCAGCAGGCCGCAGGTCCGATCATCCAGCAAACGATTCTCAACATCTCGCGTGATGCCGCCGCGGTCTATTGGGAGTGGGTTGCGATGGGCAGCATACTAGAAGCGCAACGCGAAATGCTCGCTCTGGCTCAGCAGCGCGGCGAGCAATTCGATGTCGGAGTGCAAGCCGGCAAGTTTGCCGAAATCGACTTGATCTTGAATCAACAACTGATTGCCGAACGCAAGGCGAAAGTTTTGGAGACGGAGCAGAAATTTCGTGCGACCTCGTTCAAGCTTGGCCTGTACCTTCGCGATGCCGGAGGTCAACCGATGGTCCCCAACGACGCTTGGTTGCCCAAGCAATTTCCGATCATTCAGCCGCCTCCGGCAAGCGATCTACAAACCGATTTGGCAGCCGCACTGATCCGTCGACCTGAACCGCAGCTACTGCAGTTTGAAATGCGACACGTCCAACTCGATCGTCGTCTAGCCCAGAATGAGTTGCTGCCGCGATTTGATTTCATCAGCGAAGCGTCTCAGGATATGGGGGAACCTGCGACGAAGTCCGATGACAAGGGCGAATTTGAATTGGTGATTGGTTTCACCAGCGAGGTTCCGATCCAACGCCGTAAGGCCCGCGGCAAGATCCAGCAGACCAATGGCAAAATCATCCAGATCAACGAGAAATTGCGATTGACTCGAGACAAGATTGCCAACGAATTACAGATCGCGCACAACGCATTGCAGCTGTCGTCACAGATTGTCGAGCAAAGTGAAGTTTCGCTTTACGCTGCTCTTGAAACTCTCGATCGGTATCGATTCGCTTTTGAAAAGGGCAAGATCGACCTGATCTATTTAAACCTATTAGAAACCAAAGCGAATGAAACCGAGATCAAATTAGTCGAGGCTCAGCGCAATTGGTTTGCTGCGTTGGCGCAGATGCAAATCGCACTCGGTCTGGATCCACTTGATCAAGCGATGATTGTCTCATCGCTTCCCGAAAGCGACATGCCCGGCCCTGGCAACCTCCCCCAACCTGAGCTGCCAAAATCCGAAGCGATGGACCGCGACTGGCAACTGCACTCGGGTTCGCCCGAAGCCGGCAAGACAAACCAATAGGGTTGTTTCGCATTCCAGCGTTGGGCTATTCAGGACTCGAGAAGGACGCTCTCCTAGCTCCTACTGAAACCTGCTGGCGTTTTTAGTCGATTGATAACGACTCTCAATAACTGGCGAATTGGGTTTTGACAGCTTCTTTGTGATTCGATTCGCAACAGGCGGATTCTCGCTTGTCACGCGCACGTCGCGCCGATAGAGTCCAAATAGAGGCATTCTATGCGACGGATTCGCCCTAGGGTACGTCTCACCCCGAACACACAACTCCCATAACACACAACTCACTGTGGAACACGTTTTGCATGTTCCCTATTCACTAAGAAACTCTCCTCACTAGGAAATCGATCATGTCCAACGATGCCGTCATCACTCAGCTCAACGAAATCCTCAAACACGAATGGACGGGCGTCGCCCAGTATTCGCAGGCCTCCTTCATCATCGAAGGTCCTTGGCGTGAGGTTTACGCTGCCAAGTTTGAAGGGGACGCCGAAGAGTCGTTCAATCACGCCAAGCTGATCGGAAACAAGATCGTCGCGCTCGGTGGTGTGCCTGTTGCCCAGCGAAACGAGATCAAACAAACGCGCGATCTGCGAGAAATGCTCGAAAACGCACTGGCGTTTGAGTCCAAGGCAGTCGAGATGTACGAAAAAGCACTCGAATTGGCCGAAGGTACTCGCTCGCTTGTTGTGTTCCTCGAAGACATCCTGCTGCAAGAGCAAGAAGGGGTCGACGAATACTCCAAACTGCTTCGTGAAAGCTCGACCGCCGAAGCTGAATTGTCGGCTCGCAAGTCAGGCTAGACGCCTCGCGTTTTCGTTGAAGCAGCGACGAAAGTCTTGACGACTTGTTGATTTTATGAGCCGCAACGCGTGAGCGGCCGGGTTCCGCGTATTACCCGGTGCCTTACGGCCCACAGCTCACCACTTGACGACTTCCGCTACGACGGTGACGCGTTTACGCCGTTTTTGTTGCGGCGGCAAAAGATAGGATTGACTGACCGCTCTCTTCGCGGTCGGTGGGGTGGATGTCTTGTAGTGTCTGGCTGCAAACTCGGGCCAACGGCAGTCCTAAAACATTCTTAATCCCGCTAAATTCCGATCGCGTTAATTCCAGCGATTGTTGAGTAAACCAGCCCACATTGGACGAAAACGTCTCCGTCCTCAACTCAAACGGCTTGGCATGACGCTCGCGAAGCACCAATAGCACGCGATGTCCGTCGGACGAATTGACGACGCCGAGAATTTGTTCGGTACAGGGCATATGGCTCTCGAGTGATGGAACTGCCGGGCTTCGTCGGTTGCCCAGTGCCTCACTATTCTGCATCAAATTGCCCCATCGTCAATGCGTTATTGAGAACCATTTGCAATAGAGGCTTCATTTGGGCGAAAAACTCCCCCAATTGATAGAAAATGGCGATCA
>CAXBHV010000738.1:0-4445 GCA_963974855.1 uncultured Rhodopirellula sp.
CTGGTCACGCGACACATGCCGAAGCCACGCCGAAGCGGCAAACGAATCGAGATCCTGACGCCCTAGTGATGCAAAGAAAAACTCCAGCGGCGAAAGATCGGGTTGCTTGGCCAGTGCCTGAGCATAGTCCTTCAACTTGATGACAACGGGGACATCAAAGTCACCGATGCCTGATTCGGCAATGGTGTGAGCCAACCACTGAACCAATGTAGACTTTCCGCTTCCCGGAGCACCCACAATAACGCAGCGTTGGAGCGTTCGAGCGACTGCCGTGCGGGGTTCTTCTTCGTGCCCTAGATCCGTTTGCAGAAACAGTTCGACGAACATCTCGTGGATTGGCACGGGTTTGTCGCCGGGTACCACCGAAGGGATGTGGGTCCAGGATTGCTTTCGGTGCAACTGCTCGAACCAAGTCTGTAATCCATAGACACATTGATGCTCGGAACCGGCGGAAAAATGGCTGACCGAAGAGGACAGCACTTTGAATGGTTCGGGAATCGCCTGACCGCCGGGGTGAGCAATCGACACGGCAGTGGCGAAATAGTTGGGCACCTTGACCCGTTGCTGTTTCCGCGAACGCAACCATCGATGAGTAACCTCTCGCAACTCGTCGATGCTGACGGATGGGGCAGCAGGAAAATGCTTGCACCACATCTGGACGATCGACTCAATTTCCGATCGATAACGGCGTGGCAAAATGTCCAACAAGATTGCAAGCAATTCGACACGATGACGAAGGGATCGTTCGTCATTGCTCGCTGAACCAGTCGATTGACACGACATTCGACAAGCTGCGTCGCCCCACTCGGCAGTCGCCAGCCACACAAACGCCTGTTGCATTGGGGATTGAGCCTCGATCATCTTGGCCTCCATGACTTATGATTTCAAAAGCAACGTGTCTAAAGGGGAAAATCCTGGTGACGCGTCCCAACTGTCCCCGCCGCATGCATCACGTATTCAGAGTTTCACTAACTCTGGACTGCGTTTGTTTTGGGCTGTTTGCCTGGAATACCGATGGTCACCTGCTTTCCTGCAGGAAACGCATCGTCAAGCACTAGGGCCGGTAAGTGGCATGCGATAAATGGGGGTCCAGGCGTAGTTAAGAGACGACACTACCCGTTGTACCACCTATTCTGGGGCTCAATTTCCCAATGAAGAATTTTCCATTTGGGCACTTATTCCGGGTCGGTAAACTGGAGAAACACGACCGCCACACGTGGGACGAAAAATCGTTAATGGTGTTTAAGAAGAGTCCTCAAAAGCGTTATCAACGATTAAACCTAGCAAAGGCAACTTGATTAACGTGATTTGCAATGCCATAAGGGGTGCTGTCAAATAGGGTAAGCCGCGACTTGAGGCGATGCCCCACTGGTCGGTTGTTCACGACCCGCCTCAAGTCTCCGACTCGCCGAACGCTGCAGACTACAATAAGATTCAGTTTGTCGTGCGCAATCGATGCGCAATTTGGCCGGATCGGTCGTTAATTCCAGTTAAATCCGCTCACTTGCGAGTACCGTGAAATGCCCAAAGGCAGCATCAAAATCAGTCAAACGCGAAAAGAGCTTGGGCTCTCACAGCTACAACTCGCAGTTCAAGCGGGCGTTGCGGTCCGCACGTTGCAATTTGCCGAAGCCGGAAAGCAACGTTTGTCCGTAAAAATGCTCCGCCGAATCGCTGAAGCCCTGTCACTTCCTTATGAAGACGTGATTAGCGACAGTTCGCAAAATGATGACCAATTCGACGCTTGGCCTTGGTCTTTATCACAGTTCATCCAGAGCAAAACGGTTCCAGGTGACGAAGCGTTTTGTGAAAACGAAGAAGACGCGTGCAGCGTGATTCAACGCATGCGAGAGAGTTGGCGAATGCACCTTGATGGCGGAGACCCCTGTGAAGATGACGCCTTGTTTGATGCTGCCAACGAGAAACTGAACGAACAATACTTTAGTTACGAAGAACGCTACCTGTCACTTTGGCGACGGCATCCGCAAACGATTCTGCTTGCAGCTGCCGACGGAAAACGCAACGGAGCAAGTGTCGTCCTGCCAGTGACCGATTCCGCCTACGAGCGTCTTCGTGACGGAGAAATCTCGTTTATGGATATCGGCCCCGATGACATTTTGGATGAGAGTCAGAACTTGGTGCTCGATTCGGCCGTCGAGTTCAAGGAGGGCGGAGGTTCGGCGTGGTACAAGGTGACCGATAGTCTTAGCTACGCTGTTTTCTGTCAGATCGCAATGTTATCCGTCGATCCCATGTCGGATGATTTCCGCATGGTTTCCTTCGGGGCAAGTGCAACGAATATCCGGCGGCTCAAATCGATTGGATTTCAAGAGTCAACGAAGACGATGCCGACGTTTAATTTTCCGATCTGTGAATTCGCTCAAGAACATGCGGACGAGTCGGATGATACCTACACTCGCGTCTCCACCACCACACACTACGCCCACCTGTTTCATCGTGTCGTCGGATCGCGTTTCCGGTCGGTCACGCGGCGGCGGGTGATCACAGGTGCACTGAGTACCTTTCAACGAATCCTCAAACCCGCAAACGGCGATACCATATATGACTCGACTCGCTCGGTGGCATAGTGGTTCTGCGAAGTGCTTGATTCCATTTTGGTTTACATTGCATTGAACCGCCATGTTGTTCCCAAAATCGGAAATAACGTTGCTCCTTCGCTGTATCCCTGTTCGTCATTTTGCTGCTCGTCATTTCGCTGCTTATTGAATCGTTGTTGTCGATCCATTCGCGTAACTGGCAAACAATAACGGACTCCGCCTCGGCGAGGTAACCGGTGCGGCGACTCCAATCTTGCGATGACCACGACTCGAGTTGGTCACGCACTTGGGGGCTCATCCGCCCGTGGCCGCTTTGGATCAGCCAATCTCCGTTGATTTCATCGGCAAAATCTTCGGTCACGATTTCGCGTCCATTGTCATGACGCAATGCGAGTTGGCAGCTCGTTCCCAGCACCGAAGCGGTGACTTCGGCAGCGACTTTGCGATAGCGAGGGTGTGCTGACTCGAATCGGTCCATGGCGGCGAAGCAAGTGTGACCAATTTCGGCGACACCGTAGCAGTGCAGGTACTCGATCTCACATCCAACTTGCGCCAAACTATCGCGAATAAAACATTCCAAGGATAGCGGAAAGTAGTAGCCACCCGCGGCCCATAGCAAACGCTTCGGTATTTCCTTTTGTTGGCGGAGAGTACGCAGCAGCAAGTCCGCGCCCGCCAACGGTTGTGCTGCCATCACGACGGTTCGATTCTCGAGTGCCGCTAATCGCATCGCACGAATAAACGTCGGAGGATGCAAGTAAGTGTCCACCAAGGGAGCGAACCCGTTCAGTCCCAATGCAGCGGGATACGCACTGATGATCAATGAGTCAGGCCGCAACCAACTGGCAAGTTGGGGAAACGACTCCAACAACTGAGACAATCGTTGGCTGTCCGATTGCCCCAAAACTCGGAATCCGTAGGGTTCGAGCGACGTCGACCCGGCCGCGTACGACAACTGATTCGCGCCGAGTTCCGTTCGAGTCGGGTGAGGCGGCTTGATCATCGACGTTTCCCGTACAAAATTTCAAAGGGTGGCTCTGCAACCAAGCCAGACAACCGGTCTTCGCGAACAAGGGTTCCCTTGACGTCCCAGGTCGACAGATCGAACCACTCGCGAAAGAATTTCATCAGAAAGAACGGTTGCCAGATTTTGGTCCGAATCCAAGTTTCGTCATAGGAAAAAATGCCCTCGGTCCATTCGCGTTCTTCATGCGTCCACGCCTGATGCCACTGAAAATCTTCGCGGGCAATCTCTTGAATCCGACGTGATGTGAACGAGTCACCCGGAACGACAAACGCAACGGCCCCACCCGAAGGCAATAGCGAAGCAATCTTCACCGCCGCAGCCTCGAGATCTTCGACCGAGTGAACGTGGTTCCAATACCACGCAGCACTGATCAAATCAAAGGACTCGTCGGGTGCATCAAAGTCGGCGAATGTCGAACAGACGTAACGAGTCTGAGGGTCTTCGTTCTGTGAATTCGCAATGTCGATCAAGTCTTCGGAACTGTCGACTCCGACGATGGAATTGGCGAACGGTTTTAGGATTTGAGTCGATTCACCATGGCCGCAAGCAATGTCGAGCGCCGATTCACATGGCCGCGGCACCAATTGCTGCAGCGCCAATTCATGGCAACGATGTACCGCGTCGTAGTACTCGCGAACGCAGGTTACAGTGGATTTGTATTGGTCATAGTTCGTCCAGCGATACACGGTCATCTCAAAAATCCTTGGAACACAAATTTTAATTTAGAAAACGAAAGTGGAGGGTAGCTTCAACCGGTGTCACCGGGATCAAACTAGGAATGGATCATTGGACTGACCCGACAAGTCGTTACAACTTCTTCCATCGGCAAGATGTCATCAAGGGTGATAAAAATGTCGGTG
>CAXBHV010000739.1:0-4442 GCA_963974855.1 uncultured Rhodopirellula sp.
GACCAGCAATATCGAGCGGACTGGAAAGCGAAGTGTCGATTGCCCGCATCCAGATGTTTGGACCGTCGGCGTGAATGCCAAAAACGAGTTGACGAGTCGACGCGTTAATCATCACGTAGAGATCAGCTTCGCTCGCTGAACTGCCGAACAGGTGATAGGCCAGAATCTGAGACTCGGAGGACATGTCTACTTCAGGCGATTCGGCACCGAACCAGCGAATATCGTCACGCCAGAAAGTGGAACGTCCAATTGTTGGATGCGCCTTACGAAACGAGATCATCTTTTTGAAGAAACAAAAGACTTCTCGGTTTGCTTCGAGTCGACTCCAATCAAGCCAGCTTGTTTCGTTGTCTTGGTTGTACGGATTGTTGTTGCCACCTTGGGTTTGCATGAATTCGTCACCCATACGGAACATCGGCGTTCCGGCGGAAAGCATTAACAGACAGCAGAAGTTCTTGACTTGGCGTTTACGTAGGTCGAGTACTTCTTGCGGTGCCTCCAAATCGCCTTCACAGCCGTTGTTGCAACGGAACTCCGTTGGGCCGTCTCGATTGTCTTCACCATTGGCCTCATTATGCTTTTCGTTGTACGAAACGAGATCGTAGATTGTGGAGCCATCATGGGACGCAATGAAATTGATGCTTTGAAAAGGCCGGAATGACTGCGATGGATGATCGGGAAACAGGTCGCTGCTTCCGTACAGTCGTGTCATCAGGTCCGGCACCATGCCAGCGTCACCGCGAACGAACTGTTGCAAAGTATCGCGATAGCGGCCGTTCCACTGCATCCAGGTTTGCCCAGGAAAAGAGCTACCAAGCTGATAGAGTCCGGCGGCGTCCCATGGTTCGGCGATCAGTCGGACGTTGGCCAAGTCGGGATCACTGGCGATTTGGTCAAACAAGGGTGGCTGTTGCAGATTGACGTTTCCTTCCGAGTCTCGCGAAAAGACCGATGCAAGATCAAACCGGAAACCATCGACGTGCATTTCCTTGGCCCAATATCGCAGGCTATCGACGATGAGTGAGCGAACGGTCGGATGCGCCGTATCAAGTGTATTGCCGGTTCCGCTGAAGTTTGCGTAAGGCGAAGCCGGATCGCCCGACGCAACGTAGTAGACGTCGTTGTCAATTCCCCGGTAGCAGTAGGTCGGTCCGCGATGATCGCCTTCGCACGTGTGATTGTAGACGACATCCAAAATGACTTCGATGCTGGCTGCGTGCAGTTCACGAACCATTTCGCGAAATTGGCTGTGTTGCTCGCAAGACGACTGGTGCGAAGAATAGGCGTGGTGGGGCGAAAAGAAGTTCAAGGGCATGTAGCCCCAGTAGTTATTATCTTCCGGGTCGAATTGGAAGACGGGCATCAATTCAACTGCGGTGACGCCGAGCTCCTTCAGGTACGGGATCTTCTCTACGACACCAGCGAATGTTCCCCGATTGCTAGCCTCGACATTTGAAGAGGGATGCCGCGTGAAGCCACGAACGTGCATTTCGTAGATGACCAAATCGGAACCATGGCGGATTCGCTGTTCATCGCCCCAGTCAAACGGACATCTGCAAACGTCCAAACGCCCCAGCGGAGCGTGGCACGCGTTGGAGCCGGGCGAGCGTGCTGCCTCGCGATTGAAGCAATCGGGAAAATAGATGCTTCGCGAATACGGATCGAGCAAGACTTTCTCAGGGTCGAAAGCGTGCCACGGCAAAGCGGCACCCTCGACCGGCCCGTCAACTTGGTAGGCGTAGTATTCCGCCTCACCGGCTTCGGCGATGGGAACTCGACAATGCCAAATCGGTCCCGACTTGTTTCTCAGTGGATCAAGCGCCACGGAGTGCCACGGAACTCGCAGTTCATCTTTGAGGTACATCACCAACGTGACGCTGCGAGCATTTCCTGCGTGGAGCGCGAAGTTGTAGGACTGTTCGTGTTCCAGCCAAGTGACGCCGAGCGGTCGCGGCGTGCCGTCGGCCCGCTCCCAGTTTGGCCCGAGCGTTGGCCGATGCTGCGTCACTGAACTCACATCGGTGCCGCAGTGACGACAGTGAGATTGAATCGTCTTTTGAATCATTGAGCTATCCGGTTCTAGTGCCCTGATCGCGTGCGTTCAAACTCGACCTGCAGGCTCAGCAGTTCCGAACGCAACCGGTCGATCTGCCACTGCAGGTGTTGCATCGGGTCGGCAGTGATTTCTGGCTGCTCGGCTCGCTCCAGCGCCAATCGTGCGAGCTGGGCGGCAAGCTCCATTCGCTTTATCTGGTCTTCACGAAGATAACCAGATGCCTTCTTCGCCCATGCAAGTTGCTCCTCCGCGAGAATCACGTCATTCTTGACCGATTGCAGATGACTTTTGTGCAGGTCCTGATCCGTATGTTTTCCGGCCTGCTCAACCAACTTCGTCGCGTAGGCAACTTGGTTTTCTAGCCGCAGCAGCGACAGCTTTGAGTTCATGTTGGGAACTCGCCGATTGGCCGCCAACGCGGTTTGCAGATCGTGTTTGGCCAGTTCTAGCTTTTTCTGGAAGTAGCGAACGTCGATATCCGCGGTGTCATAATCCGCGTCTTGCGAATAGAGGGTGGCCGAACCAATGGGAGGCAACAGAAACGCGACTAGGAACACTGCTAGTGGCAAGAAGGGGCGTGACATCGGGATTCTCCTCAAGGCGGCGGGGCCGTTACAGGCATGCCCAGTTGAAACCCACGACGGAGGTCCATGACGCAACACCACAAACATTGGCGAAGCTACGGACGATCCATCGTGGTTCAACCGAACTCAGTCGAGTTATCGGACGATTTCGAGTTCGACGTCCTTGCCACAGCAAGGCGACTTAACCTTGCAGCAGTACGCACGCTTTGCGCAGCACGTTGGTAGCGCCGTATCGCCTGTCAGTGAGACCAATGCCAACTCGCTGTCATCCGATGCATTCGCGCTGTCTGCTTCTTCGTCGGCTTTCGCGACGAAGTTTGCTTCGGCTGTTTTGCCGCAGCAGGTTGCTTTGATCTTGCAGCAGTACGCCCGTTTGGCACAGCACGTGTTTGATGCTGTCGCATCGTCGGCTTTTTCGTCATCGTCCGAAGCGACCGTCAGGATTTCTGCAAACAGCGTTTTGCCACAGCACGGTGATTTGATCGTGCAGCAGTAGGCTCGCTTGTCGCAGCACGTAGGCTTGGCTGCCTCGTCGGCCACGAAGGACACCGGAATGATCTCCTCCTCGACGGTTGTTCCACAACACTTTGCCTTGATCGTACAACAGTAGGCTTTCTTGGCGCAGCAGGTTGGGCTCGCCTCAGTTTCATCGGCAGCAAACGCCGGCGCGGCCAGGAACGCACCCAGCAGAAACGCACAGAAACAGGTTTTGTGACTCGACATAGCATTGCTCCTTGGTATGGCAACACGTGAAATGGACCACCCAGAACAGCCATTGATTCGCCGTCATTGGGTGGAGGTTCTTTACCGTTTTAGATGTCCATGCGATTCTTGTTCTTCACGGAAATTTGTCGAGATTTGTGAAGCCGCATGTGCCGTAGACCATTAGTCAACGAGGCCTCCTCGTTGGCATCCGAAAGCGGAATTTGGCAATGCCAAACGGGTCCCGACTTGTTCTTTCTGGGGGTCAAGTGGCAGTGCGTGCCAGGGGATGCTTTCTTTGCGGAAAAGCGTGCTAAGTCGATACTGTGGTGTGCGTCGCCGCGCGCTACGGATGGTATTCATTGCGGAAGGATGCTCGATTCCGTTTAAGAAACGAAATGGTATGTGATTTGCTTGGTAATGATGGACTGGTGTCAGCACGCTTGCTGCATTTCCGTTTATGAGCGCAACATCATGGCCAAGTCACTGGAGTCACTGGCTACCCAGTTCACGACCGGAGATGGTCGCAGTTTCGTATCTGACAAAGAGAGTCAGCTGATCGAGTTGTGCCGTCGTGGCGACAGGGACAGCCAGAAGCAACTGTATCAGCAGCATTGTGAGAGAATCTACCAGCTGATGTTTCGCATGGTCGGTTCGACAAACGCGGACGATCTTACTCAGCAGGTGTTTCTGTGCGTTTTTCAAAAACTGGATAAGTTCCAAGGACGCTCGTCGTTCTCGACATGGCTCTACCGACTTGCCTCCAATGAAGCGTTGCAGTTTCTCCGCCGCCGACGACGGGACAGCGATCAGCCGATGTTGGTTGACGTATCGGACGACCGTCGAAATGCCAGCGACGATTTTGAGCAGCATGAGTTGATGGAATGGGCTCTGAGCCGGCTTGATCCGGAATTGCGTGCCGTTCTTCTACTCCGCGAAGTGGACGGGCTTTCGTACTACGACATAGCGCTAGCGCTCGATATTGCCGAAGGAACAGTGGCTTCGCGTTTGAATCGAGCCAGGCGATGCCTTCTTGAATTGATTGAGTAACTTTCGGAGTCGTGCACCGACACAAGACCAACCGTCATTCGTAGTAGGCT
>CAXBHV010000740.1:0-4441 GCA_963974855.1 uncultured Rhodopirellula sp.
TCCAATGGTGGCTGCTAAACGCACCAATCCCTGATCGCCACCGGCTCGATCCAATCTCGCCGTTAACAGATCCTGAAGTGACGAAGGGATTTCGTCGCTGTTGCGTGCGGTCAACAGTGACGAACCATGCGTATCGCCAATCGATTCATCCGCTGCCGTGCCGGATTCGGCCAGCATTTTTGCATACTCTTCGACGAACAACGGAATGCCGTCGGTTCGCTCGATGATGCGAGCTATTGTGCCTTTGGCAATATGTCCGTCGCCCAGCCGTGAGCGAATAATCTGAGTGGCTTGCGCCCGGGTCAAGCGGTTCAATGCGATCTGACTTTGATGCGCTCGGCTAGTCCAGGGCGTCGTGAACTCGGGGCGAAAGGTTTGCAGGCACAAACAAGGCGAATCCATTGGCTGATCCGCGATCCGCGACAAGATTTCCAAGGTCGACGGATCAATCCAATGTAAATCTTCGATGATAAACAACAGCGGATGTTGCTCAGCCAGACACGTGATCCAATTCAATATGACTGTGATCGTCAATTCTTTCTTCTTTGACGACGCTATCTTGGGTGGCCCCATTTGCGGGTCGGCAGGAAGCGACAGCAATTCCAACAGAATTGGCAGCGAGTCCAATCGCGACAGGCCAATCGATTGCAGATGCTTGTCGACACGAAGCCGTCGTTCTTCACCAGTGGATTCCGGATCCAGATCCAACCAGCGGACAATCGATTCCTTGACTGGCTGAAACGCACTGGCGGAATGATAGGGCGAACATTGCCACTCCAAAATCGGTGCCGATTCGTTTGCCGTTTTATTCTTTGCAAGGAATTGTTGCGTCACATGTTGTTTGATGATCTGGATCAAGCGTGATTTTCCCAACCCCGCCTCGCCAATCAACGCGACCAGTTGTCCGACACCTTCGGACGTCAGTTCCCAGCGATCGATCAGCATGCTGACTTCTTGATCGCGACCCACCAGGGGCGTTTGTTGAACCTTATCGTCGATCGATTCAGAAATTGACTCGTGTCTTCGCCCGCGAACACGATGTAGCGATTTGGGTTGATCGTCACGCAATCCGCAGGTAACGGACAACCGCTGTGTCTCGAAATGATGTCCCACCAACCGTAACGTATCTTCACTAACAACGACTTCGTTAGGTTGCGTTTCGCGATCGATTTTGGAGACCAACGAGAGGACGTCGCCCACCAGATTTTGAGCATCGCCGCCCATGACGACGATCATCCCACTGTGAACGGATAGCCACAGGTCCAATTGGATATCCGAGCTGCCATGCGCATCTTTTTGCCGATCTCGAAATTGGTCGTTGATATCCAACGCCATGTCGGTAGCTCGGCGCGGAGCGTCCTCGTAGCTAAGCGGATAGCCAAAGCAGACCGAAAATTCTTGACCACCGCGGTACAGAATGCTGCCTCCGTACGCCTCGGCCTTTACAGCTACGGCTTTTTGCAATTTATCGAGGACTTCAATCTGATCATCGGGGTCCATCCCAGCCGAGTCTTGGCAATGTGCAACGGCGTTGATCCGCAGCACCGTGACATGCCGACGCCCCGATACCGTTGAACCAGATCCCTGTGATCCTGATGTGGATTTGTCGCTGTCTGCGGAAACGCCCAGGGCGGGATAAGTGCTTTCGTCCGTGGGATCGATCCCACCATGCTGCATCGGTTCTGCACGATCGATTGATCGTGTTGCGGCAGAAACGTTTTCATCGTGCTTCGAATAGAATCCTTCGGTCGAATCGGGCGTAGGACGGGACGTCAAGAATTGATTCAGACTATCCGCCAGATCTTGCCCGGTTGAATAGCGTCTCGAGATCGCGCGTGCCATCGCCCGTAAACAGATCTGCTGGAGGGCTTCAGGCACGTCAGGGGCCAGTTGCCTGAGCGGCTGCGGATCGTCCTGCAAGATTTGTCGTCGAATTTCGTTCTTGTTCGAGCTGCGAAACGGGACGCGGTTTGTCAGAAGTTGGTACATCAACACGCCCAGCGCATAAATATCGGTACGACCATCGATACGATGTGCTTGGCCTTCGACCTGTTCGGGCGCCATGTACTGGATCGTGCCCATGATGTCGCCGATCTGACTGCCGTCGTTGTCCTCAGCGATTGCTAATCCGAAATCAACCAACACAGGACCGCGATCTTTGGTCATGATCACATTGCCTGGTTTGACATCGCGATGGACGACCATCTGCGTATGCGCGTGCCCAAGTGCCGACGCCAAACTAGCGATCAGTTTCGCCGCTTCGATGTGACCGATCGACTTTGAGCTAATGTACTCGAAGAGCGTCGGCCCCTCTAGGAACTCGGTAACGATGTAGACTTTGCCATTTTGTACACCCACATCAAACACCGAAACGATTCCCGGATGTTGCAGCTTGGCAAGATTCAGTGCTTCATCGAGGTACTTCTGAGTCCTTTCGGCGCTGCCCTTTTCCGCTCGAGGCTTGGGAAGTTTGATCGCAATCTTGCGTTTCAGCGTTTGGTCGTAGCCTTCGTATACCCAGCCAAAAGTACCTTCGCCAATCACGCGGATCGTGCGATACCGGTCGCCAAAGGTCGTCGCGGTTTTATGGGTCGTGTCGTGTTCGGTAGGCTCCATCGTACGATCTTTCTGTTGGCATTCACAGAAACTGGCAGTTAGCGGTTGCTAATTCTTAGCCGTTGTTTCCGGTTCGCTAGCCCTAAGCCCTGCTTTGACAAACGATTCAGGTACCGGTCCCGCCGGCCCCAGTGTTTTCAGATATTCCAAAATCTGCATGCGTTCCTCGTGCGTCAATCGCGGACCAATCACTCCATTGCCCAGCGGCAACGCGTCAAAGGCGTGTCCCGTGTTCAAGTTCCCGTCGACACGCGTGTCGTACAGGAACGCACCGGGAACAGCTTCATTTTTGTAGCCCAAGTGTACTGCATCATACTGCCGCGTTCCTACGTAAAACTTCCGATCACGCTCCTCAGGTGGGCAAAGCAATTGATAGATCGTGCGCACGGAACCGTTATGCAGATAAGGAGGAGACGCCCAAATACCGTTTAGCGGTCGCGGACGGTATTCGAGCGGGTTTCTCGCACCCGGGTTTCGATAACCACTATAGCTCTCGCGTTGCTCTGGCGACCACCCCTGTTCGTCGTAGTACTTTTGTGCGATCGCGACCGTGACTCGCTGAAGTGCTTCGCCAACCGACAGCACGGTGGCGGGATATTCGGTCGTATATGCCCCTTCGACCGGCGAGTACCAATCTTTGTTTTCCCATTGTTGGTTCTTGTAAAAGCCTTTGGTGACCGACGGCAGCACTGATTTTCCCGTGTTGACATAGCGAGAAAAGAAGTTCGTGGCTTGCCCAGGATCGGTGCCTACCTTGCCTATGTTTACACCTTCTAAATTCAGGAAACGAGCGAGCGTGGTCGGTGGTTTCCATTGCCACGACATCGAATACGCGTTGTTGGCGACCCAGTATTTGTCCTCCCAAATCTCGTTGCTGTCCAAGGCAGGTAAATGGCAGGTTTGGCAAATATCGCGGTACAGAGCGGCACCGGCAGCGGCTTTCGTATGATTGATCGCACCCATGATTTCCTCAGGCCAACGAGGCGAATGTAAACCTTGTAAGGGGGCGTCGCCGGACAACATCGTTTCGATTTTGTGCAGCCCCTCTATATCGACCGTCGAGTCTAAAAAGCGTTCCGAACGAGGATCCAAGTTCACTCGCGCCCGAACGCCAATCGCTTCACCAATATTGCGGACCATCGGTTGTTCCACCGAACCGTTGTACTGGGCCCAATCGAACCAAGGCGAATCCCAAAGTGGAGGGAAACGTACCGGTGCGCTGCCGATTTGCAAATTGTCATTGTCCAATTGAGTGCCAAACACGAAATTTGCGATCTTCGCTAACGCGTCGGTTCGGCCGTAGCCACCATCGTAGCCATCGTAGATTTCACGTGACGCATTGGCTTCTTTTTCAGCCAGTCCTTGTTGTAAAACTCGGTTGACACTTTCTTTCAGCTCGGCACGCTCGTCCGGCGTGTGATCCTCGCCTAAAACACGATCCGCAAACCGATTGAAGCGAAGTGGATTTTTGATCGTCAACAAAAACGCAGCCCCCACCGCATTTTGAAATTGCTCTAAATCGATCAGACCTGCGGCCCCGTCGATTCGCAAATGATAATCCGCGTAATGAATTTCACCGGTGTGACACGCTGCACATGTCAGCCCGACCACTCGCTGTTTGGATCCATCATGAGGCATCGTGACATCGTCAACGGCGAACCCAACCGGCAAATCCAACGCGTTAGGGTCTTCGCTATGTACGTCTTTTAAAAACCCGAATCGCGACAAATAGTCTTGGTCGGACATCAGCCCTACGCGTCCTACAAACTTGATGGTGGGCTGTTCCAACGCCATGAACCAATCCGCCTTCATCAGCACGGTCCCC
>CAXBHV010000741.1:0-4441 GCA_963974855.1 uncultured Rhodopirellula sp.
AGCGTTCCGTTTGGGCGCTAGCGCCGAAACCGTGGCTAACGCCAAAACGGCCAATTTACTGAAAGACTCCTGCCTAACTGCTTAGCTCGCCGGATATTCAAGCGAACATCAGCAAGAAAATCAGACCGAGAACAAACAACCACCCCGCGAAGGCGAACCACCATGCGAAATCCGGCAACCAATTTTCGGTGGCCGGACCTGTCGTCGCATCGATTGCGTGCTCGTCCACTGGTGTCAGCGGTGGTGGTTCGTAGGGGTTCATGGCCAAATTGTACCGCCATTTAAGCGGACAGGTTTCCCGACCGGACGCGGACAGGTCTTTGAAAAGACTTTGTATCCTTCACTTATGCGTGCGGATGCGCCGGCGACGATGTAGGTCTCACCGGGCAATTCAGGCGAACAGCCTTCGCTGCTAGAACCACAACTCACTCAACTGACCCGATTCAAGCTCATTGGCGTAGCTCAAATAGTAGTTGCGGTTGGGTGCGTTGTACTCGCGTGCAGCCATGCCTCGGAGTGCCTGAATCTTCACTTTGCGAGCCAGTTTCCTGTCGGCATCGTCGAGCCATTTCAAGTGGTCCGAAAGCTCCAGTGCCCACTGGTAGTCTTGATCTGCCAATGCAGCATTCATCTGGGCGGTTAGCTTTTGCGTGCCACCGGCCAGTTCGGCAATTTTTCGAGCTTTCCGTTTGGGTTCCATCGGATTCAACGTGGTCGGATCGCCATCGAACCAGCCCAATAGCCCCGAATAGATTGCTCTGATCGCATGGGGTACCGAGCCATAAAACTCAATGAGATACGGTTTGTCTTTTAAGTGCTTGGGCAATTCAACTTCGTGCGCGAGCTGATCAGGTCCTTTGCCCTCATTGATGCCTCGAACCGTTTGGTCATACACACTTCGGATCGCTTCACTGTAGTCTTTCAGCGCGGCGACCGAGGTTTCTTCTCCCAGGATGGGCATGGTATGGCCAGGAACCAAAGCATGCGGTTTGAACTCTGCCATCTTCGCAACGCTTTCGGACCAACTAAGCACGTCTCGATAGGCGGTACCCCGAATGGCATACAGGTTTGGAAAGGAACTATAGAAATTGTCGCCCGCGAACAGAACCTTCTGCTTGGGAAGCCAGATGAACATGGCGTCGTCGGTTTCGCCGGGACCGATGTGGAATTCGATGTCGATACCTGCGATCGTCGTTTTGAGCCCACCGCTTGGTACCGTGATCGTGGGAGCAAGAAACCCTTTTCCGCCGTCGTTATCCACGGTTAGAGCCGGGGCCACTCCGCGATTCGTGCTCTCCAGCGGCGATAGATTCCGTCCAAACTGACGGACATTTCGCTTCTGCTTGACCGGATTGACCGCTTTGTTCACGCCTTCGGCCGACCCGAAGCTTTCCGTGGCATAGATGTCCGGCATCTCATTTTCGACAAACGCACTGGCCCCTCCGATGTGATCGCCGTGACTGTGGGTGTAAATGATCGACTTGACCGGTTTGTCGCTATACTTCCGCAACGCTTTGAAGGCGATGGCAGCACTCGTCGGCCCCTTCAGCGTGTCAACGATGATGACGCCGTCGGTACCGACAATCATCGAAGTGTTGGCTCCGTGGTATCCAACAGCTGTGAAAACGTTGTCGGCAACTTTGACGATCCCCTGCTCGAACTGCTGCTGTTGAGCATTGAGCATTTTCAGTGCAATCTTCGGCTCTACCTGCGTCTGCGCGTTCGCAGTTGTAGCGGCAAGCATCAAAACAAAGATCGAACAAACTGTTTTTAGATTGACGTACATCGTCTGATTTTCCTTCCCGAAATTGGGGCACTTCATCGAAATTGAAACACGAATTCTGAAACTTATGTAGCAGGATATTCTTCACAGCGAATCGCGTAATGCTGTGAAGCATTGTGTAGTAGCGGAACTCGTATGTGAGTTTCGAGTATCCCGGACAGTCAACGACTGTCTTGGACGACGTCCGCTACGTTGAAACGCCACTATTCACGAAAAAAGAATGCTTCACAGCCTTGGGACTCACGACTCACACCGGCGGCCCGAGCTGTTTCAGTCCGTCGAAATACGATGCCCAACTCAAATGCTCTCGACCAGCGGCTTGAGCAAAATGACTTTCGTTGTTCGCTGCACCGTTGCGGATGCCTTCGTAAATTCCGGCAATCACGCTGCCCATGAATTCACCAAGTTCGGCAATTCGTTCTTCGCGATATTCATCCACCGACATCGAACGGTATTTCAGTTCGGTACCAAATGCCCCGTTCAGGTATTCGGCTAACTGCTGTTGAGTAATCGGGTGGCCGTGCAGGTTGTAAGTTTGGCCGTCGTGTTTTGATTCCGTCATCATGCGAGCGTAGGCGTACGCCAGTTCGGGACGAGTCGTGTAGCCACACTTTTCATCGCCCGCACAATTCGCAATCTCCCCTCGTTCGATGTACGTCGCGATGTACTCAACGTCAGGCTCGATGTAGATTCCGTTGCGACCGATCGCCCATGCAAGTCCACTGTTGCGAACATCGTCTTCGGTTTGTCGGTTGCTCTGGACGACCGGCGAGAACGCAGTGCCTTCTTCGGCGCCCTGAATGCTCGTGTAGACGATCTTCTTCACGCCAGCGTGTTTGGCCGCTTCAATGACGTTGCGATGCTGTTGGATCCGTTTGTCAGGAGCATCCATACCGGAAACGAGAAGCAACGTACCGATATCGTGAAGTGATTGCTCTAAGTCACGACGAGATGTGTAATCGCCTGGCCGTACCTCGACGCCGAGCGATTCGGCCTTGCTCGGTGTGCGGGCAAGCCCGACGACGTTTCCCGCACCGACTATCTCGATTGCGGCTTGGACAATCTCCGAACCAAGCTGACCGCTGGCTGCCGTGACTGCGATTCGTGCGTTCATGGGGTATTCCTGTTGGCGGTTACTATTTCGTCTCGTCGCGAAGCTCGCGGGCGACGGTCAGGTAGTAGTTGCGTGCGGTTGCGTTGACCATGTTGCTGGCGAGTTTGGTCAATGCGTCCGCTTTTATCTGTTTCGCGTTCTTGTCGTCAGCATCAATAGCGAGCAGATGATCGGCGAGTTGCGCGGCCCACTGGTTGTCGCCTGATGCGAGCGCACTGCGAGCGGCGGCAAGCAACTTGTCCGGGCCGCCTAGCAGTTTGCTGAGACGTTCGGCTTCGTCTTTCGGCGTCAAACGAAACAGATTGGAAGGATTGCCGTCGAACCAGCCGAGGTAACCGCTGAACACCGTTCGCACTCCCCACTCCGGATGTCCGTAAAACGGTTGCAAATAGTCTTTGCTGGTGAGCTCTTCGGGAAGCTGCACGTATTGGACCAATTGATCGGGTGTGAGCCCCTTGTTTATTCCTTCGACCGTCTTGTCGTGTATGAACTGAACGGCAGCATGGTAGTCGGTTAAAACTTGCTTGACTTGCCCCGCGCCCGTGATCGGATTCGTATGGCCGCCTACAATCGCCTCGGCATCATAGGCCCCAAGTTTCCCGAGACTCTCGGCCCACAATCGAACGCTACGATTGGGAGCGCCACGAATCGCGGTCGGATACCAAGCGAAAAGCTGATCGTTGGTTTCGCCAGGCGATGAAACGAGTTCCAGTTCGATCCCCGCTACCTTGATCGTTTGACGTTCGCCTTTGAGGAAATGCGTTGGTTTGGTTTCTTCTGCCGATGTAAAAACTCCCCCACCGCGTTTTGGGTAACGAACGGGCGCGATACCGTTATTGATCCGTTGTTCGGGGGGCAATTTGAATCCGGCCTGCCGTGCGCCCCGCAAATTCTGAACGCTCAGGTTGCCAGACGACCATGAGCGAGCTTCACTCCCAAAATTCTCGTGTGCCCAAATCTGGGGTCGTTCATTGCCGAAAAACGCCGCCGCTCCGCCCGTGTGATCACCATGCGCGTGCGTGAACACGATCGCCTTGACTGGCTTGTCCGTCACTTTGCGAAACTCCGTCACGATCCGTTCGGCGTCATCGACCATCATTCCCGTGTCGATGATGACGACGCCATCATCACCAACGATCATCGAGACATTCGATACGCTGAACCCGACCGCGACGTAAACATTCTCAGCAACCTTTATGATCTGTTCTGTGAATTGAGTGCTCTGGTTTCTCAGCCGCTCCGTCGCGCTGCCCGCGTCCTGAGCTAGGCTTGAACTTGCACTAATTAGTATCAGGCAGAGGGTAAAGATGATCTTGTTCATCAGACTATCCCTTTGAAATGTGGTTCGTTAAGTTCTTCTGCATCTTTCGCAGAACGTTTTGCGTCGCTTCCAGCTCCGACATTGAAATGCCTTTGAGCGTCGTCTTCCGCAAGTCATCCAACAACGGCAAAACCGTTGCGAGTTTCTGCTCTCCGCGGCGAGTCAGTCCAATCATTACGATGCGAGCGTCTTCCCTGGATACATTTCGCTCAACAAACTGATG
>CAXBHV010000742.1:0-4440 GCA_963974855.1 uncultured Rhodopirellula sp.
CGAAATGTGATCGGTAGTGATGGTGTCTCCGAGCACCGCCAACGCGCGTGCCCCCTGGATATCCGCCAATGGTGCCGGAGTGTCGGCAAAATCGATAAAGAAAGGTGGTTCTCGAACGTAAGTCGAATCCTCGGTCCAGTCGAACAAGGTCCCCGTTGGCGCGGGCATACTCTTCCACTTGTCATCCCCTTCGAATATGCGACCGTATTCCAAATCTAGCGTTTCAATCTCTTCGGCGGTTGGCCAGATGTCCTTCAAATAGATCGGGTTGCCCTGCCCGTCAGTCCCCAACGCATCGACGCTGATGTCGCACAAGACTGTGCCGATCAGCGCATAGGCGACACACAGCGGCGGCGAGGCCAAGTAACTGGCTTGCACTTGACCATGAATGCGGCCCTCGTAATTTCGGTTGCCCGACAGCACGGCGGCGACTGCCAGTTTCTTCGTTCTCACTGCCTCGGCGATCTCTTCTGGCAAGGGGCCTGAGTTTCCGATGCAAGTCGTGCAGCCATAGCCGACCAAGTTAAACCCCAACTTTTCGAGATAGGGCGTGAGCCCCGCCTTATCCAGGTATTGGGTGACCACGCGCGAGCCTGGCGCCAGCGAAGTCTTCACCCAGGGTCGGCTTTGCAAGCCAGCTTCGACCGCTTTGCGAGCCAGTAATCCAGCGGCGATCATGACCGACGGATTCGAGGTGTTGGTACAGCTTGTGATGGCCGCGATAACGACCGAGCCGTCGGTCACTGTTGCCGCCGCGTCGGGTTGCTTCAGGTTTTCTTTGGTCGCCTTGAAAATCAGGCCGGCTTTAGAGCCGCCTTCGGCCTTGAACCGGGCGACTTCTTTCCGACTTGCATCGGCTGCTTCACCGGTAAGGACGGAATAGAACGACTCAGTGACGTCCGCTAGCGAGACGCGATCCTGTGGCCGCTTCGGGCCGGCGACGCTGGGCTGAACCTTGCTTAAGTCAAGGTCGAGGACTTCGCTAAAGTTCGGCTCGTCTGCGTCGTCCGTCCGGTATAAACCTTGCTCGCGGGTGTAGCTTTCGACCAGATCGACACAGTCGCCACGTCCGGTGAGACGCAGATACTCTAGGGTGTTCGAATCGACAGGAAACAGCGTGGCCGTTGCCCCAAACTCCGGCGACATATTCGACAGGGTGGCACGGTCGGCGATGCTCAGTGAGCTCAATCCCGTTCCAAAGAACTCGACAAACTTTCCCACCACGCCGTGCGCCCTGAGAATTTGAGCGAGCGTCAGTACCAGATCGGTCGCGGTTGTTCCAGGCGGCAGTTTGCCTCGCGTTCTGACACCCAACACGACAGGTTTCGGTAGAAACATAGGTTGCCCAAGCATCGCAGCTTCGGCCTCGATGCCTCCTACTCCCCAACCCAATACACCGAGACCATTGATCATGGGTGTGTGTGAATCGGTCCCCACCAGCGTATCGGGAAACACCCAGCCGTTACGTTCGATAACAACACGCCCCAGATGTTCGAGATTGACTTGGTGACAGATCCCCATTCCAGGAGGCACCACTCGGAAACCGTCAAACGCCTGCTGGGCCCAGTTGAGCAATGCGTAGCGTTCCCGATTGCGGCGGTATTCCCACTTCAGGTTTGCGGCGTAGGCATCGGCGCTGCCGAAGCGATCGACCTGGACTGAGTGGTCAATGACCAAGTCGACCGGGACAAAAGGATTGACGCTCTGTGGATCTCCACCGGCTCTCGCGACAGCACTTCTCATAGCCGCGAGGTCAACCACAGCGGGAACGCCGGTGAAATCCTGCATCAGCACTCGAGCCGGCATAAACGCGATCGACGCATCGGCGCTATGGGGCCAATGGGCGAGTGCTTCCACGTCGGCCTGCGATACATCCCTGCCATCGGCACGCCGGGCGATATTTTCCAGCAAGATTTTGACAGTGTGAGGAAGCCTCGCCACATCTGCGCCAGTCTTGTCGGCCAACTTTGAGAGGCTCACGTACTGGGCAGTTGTCGTGGCGGTTGTCAACGCCGCTGCAATACCTAATGGATCGTTCGTCATCTGGTTGTTCCCTGTCGCGTTAATGGTCAAATTATAGTGTGCATAGCTTGTCAGTTCCCCTCTGCAACCCGGCAAGAATATCAAATGAACGCAAACGGTCTTTGTGCTCATTTAGGTCGCATGAAAAATCAGCTCATCCGCTTGGGTGTGTTGCAACAACACTTCCATTTTCTGCTCAATTGATTCTGCGTTACCAACCATTGCGATACTTAGAAACTTACTGACCGCGTGTTCTTCATGCGGTTGCCAGATGCCTTGCCTACTCTGAACGGGTGGACGCATCAGCAGGCGTTGGCCACGCACCAAAGCCAGAATGCGCTGGTAGGTTGTGGTGGCAAAAAACTCTGCCTGCTTATCGGTTTCCGCTGCAACCAAGGGCACTCCCAGCATCACATAAGGCTTATCCCATACTGCTGATGGTTCAAATTGGCGGCGATACAGCTGTGCTCGGCGACATTTTCAGGAAAGCTTTCAGAACTGCCACTGCGACGCTTACGTTAAGCTCGCGCGGTCACTTGGTCATTACCTGGTGTTCGACCGAGGCCCAAATCAATTCGTCCAGGATACAGTGGTCTGTGTTTTCTACGTGAAGCTAACTTCAATTCAGAAAATGCCATGTTTTGCTGATCACTCATACCAATGCTTCTCTTACCATTGTTTATAGCATGCTGCTGTATTGTTTTTTAAGTGTCACGGCTGAACGAACCTCTTCGTCGCAGACAGATAATCGCGTGCCATGTCCGGTGTGAGCAACTCGATCATAACGCGGTTCTCGATCCAGAATTCGACAACGTTGAAACTGCCTCGCGTTAATTCGATCGCCCTCCAACCGTTGTCGCTCGCGGAAGTGAGGATCTCTTCTCTGGAACGGTCAATCGAAATGGCGGCATGAGTCGCGGTGAAACCACTGGCCGATGTGTTGTGACGAAAGTTGGCTTGCCCGTCGCCGGCATCAGGGATCATCTCCGTTCCCGCAGGATACAGTTCGATAGCGGAACCGTGCTTGTCGCCAAACCAGACGATATGCGAATTCTGGTAAGGGCCGAATGGAGTGATCGTGCCCTTAAACAATTCGCACAACACTTCGGCGACTCGCTTTGGGTCCTGCACCGAAATCGAATAGTGGTGGATTTGACTCATTTTGTTTCGGTCCGTTAGCAAGTTATTCAAAGTGTGGCCGAAATCTTCAGTTTTTGGCCACATGAGCGGTGCCTTTGTTGTCCGGCTCAGGTCTCCCATGATGCCGAAGTCGTGGCTGGTGATGTCGGTAACACCAAAGTCGTTCAAACGCTTGATGCGAACCCCTCTTAATCGGTAATGATGCTCAATTTCTTTGAAGGGATAGATGGAGCCAATGTGATTGGTTTATTTTCATAGGTCCAAATATTTCAAAACATTTAACTCTTCAGTTATACTCTCCTCCAACTTCCCCATGCATTTCTGCACCTCGTCATTAGGTGGCCCATCGACTTTCAAATGGGTTTCCCAAACTCTTGTTTTCTTATTCATTCGTCATCTTTGGCTGTAGGTGCTCAAACCGCCGACTGAAGTACTCGCTCCGGCGGTTTCTTATAAAGAGTGCAGCCATAACAAAACCCTTCGATCACTACATCCGTGTTGGGATGTCCCAGTGGTACAGCCAATAAGCCAGTGCGGCCACGACGGCGGTTCCGATGAACGGCAAAGCGGGAACTAAGAATGATTCAACTTTGGAAAAATGACTTTCGTGGTTGTTCATGAAACTCTCCTTTCTATTTCTGGTAGTGTTCTGGTTGATAAAGAATGCTTTCGATCTTCACGCGACGGACGCCGATCGGGACCGGCCAGGACACGCTATCTCCGACGTGGTAGCCCAGGATTGCGGTTCCAATTGGCGCAAACACCGACAGCATGTTTTCTTTGGCGTTTTCGGCGTCAGGGTAGACAAGCGTAAAGATCTCGCTTTCGTTGCTGTCTAGGTCTGTGAGCTCGATGACAGAGTCCATGGTGACGACGTCACGGGGCACGTCTGCGGGGTCGACCACACTAGCGCGGTGAAGTTCCGTTAATAGATCGTATAGGTGAGACGCACATCCAGTGATTTCCTTGATTTCACGTTGCAGCAACTGCAACAGTCGCTGGCGATCTTCGGCGGTGATGACGATGTGACGTTGGTATTCGGCAGTGATGACGACGTGATGGCTTACAATGGACATGAATGCTCGAGTTAGTGAGTGGAAAAGTGGGTTACTGGCCAACGGCCCGACGAGTTGCCTACAAATGGCGGGCCGTTAACTTTTCAAATTGATTGTCCGACACATCCCAGCCCGATGGGCTGAGCTGGGCAAGTGGCCGGGACTTTGTCCCTACAAATCGAACGCACCCACTCGCTCGGGCTGAAACGACATTTTATCGACG